>JAVKHY010000001.1:436148-560927 GCA_031459765.1 Armatimonadota bacterium
ATCGTCAGCAAGAAGGCCTACGACAGCGGGCAGATCCGCGCGGTGCGCGACCTGCGGGGGAGGAAGGTCTCCGTGAACGTGCTGGGTTCGGCCACCGAGTTCTGGCTGAACGCGGCGTTGCTCCGGGGCGGCCTCTCCATGGACGACGTCCAGGTCGTGGCCGTGAACTTCCCGGAGGTGCCGGCCGCGCTGGAGAACGGCGCCATCGCCGCCGGACTGCTCGGCGAGCCGCTGGCCACACTGGCCGAGGACCGCGGGCAGATCGTGCGGTTGAGCGACGACTTCATCAACGGGGTCCAGGTCACCGCCCTGTACTACAGCGGGCGGTTCATTCGCGAGCACCCCAAGGCCGCGGTGGGGTTCATGGCCGCCTGGCTCCGGGCCAGCCGCGATCTGTCCCGGGGCGGCTACCGGCGGGACGATATCGCGGCCGTCGTCGAGAAATACACCGGCGTTCCCGCCGCGGTGGTGAAACGGGCCGCCGCCCCGGTCCACGAGCCGAACGGCCGCATGAACTTCAACGACTTCAAGCGGCTGCAGGAGTTCTTCAAGAAGCGCGGCGCCCTGACCTACGAGAGGCCCCTGGAGCCGCGCCAGTACATCGATACGTCGTTCGTGACGGAGGCGCTGAAGATCGTGGGGCCCTTCACCGCCTCCCCGTAATGGCCACAGCCGTCCGGGAGATCGTGGGACCGCCGCCCATCGCGGTGAGCGGGCTGACCCACGTCTTCCCCGGCGGGCGCGATCCCGTCACGGCGCTGGCCGACGTGTCGCTGGCGGTGCGGGCCGGCGAGTTCTGCGCGCTGATCGGCCCCAGCGGGTGCGGCAAGACCACGCTGCTGCATATCCTGGCCGGCCTGATCACGCCCACGGCGGGGACGGTCACGGTGCCCGCCCGGGCCAACGGCCGGCTCCCCACGGCGCTGGTCTTTCAGGGCGTGAGCACCCTGCCCTGGTTCACCGTGCGGGAGAACGTCGAGTACGGCCTGCGCCTGCTCGGGGTCCCGGCCGAGGTGAGGCGGGCGCGCGCGGCCCGACACCTGGAGCAGGTCGGGCTGGCCGGGTTCGCCGACGCCTACCCCCACCAGCTCTCCGAAGGGATGCGCCAGCGCGTCAGCATCGCCCGCGCCCTGGCCGTCGATCCCGACGTCCTGTTGATGGACGAGCCCTTCGCCAACCTGGACGAGCAGAACCGGCTGCTGCTGCAGGAGGAGTTGCTGCGCCTGTGGCAGGCCAGCGGCAAGACGGTCCTGTTCGTCACCCACAGCCTGGACGAGGCCCTCCGCCTGGCCGACCGCGTGCTGGTGATGACCGCGCGCCCCGGGCGGATCAAGAGCGAGGTGGCGGTACCGCTGGCGCGGCCGCGCCACTTCCGGGAGATCCGCCGTGATCCCGAGTACGGCGCCCTCAGCGCCCGCCTGTGGGACGAACTGCGGGATGAGGTGCTGAAGGCGGCAGGACGATGACCGGCCGCGTCGCCGACCGCTGGATCGCCGCGGCCTCGCCGCTGCTGCTGCTGGCGGTGTGGGAGATCCTCAGCCGCACCGGCGTCCTCGATCCGCGGTACGTCCCGCCCCCCAGCGCCGTCCTGGCCACCCTGGTCGCTCTCGCGCGCAGCGGAGAGCTGCCCTTCCACCTCGCGGTCAGCGTGCGGCGCATCCTGACCGGTTTCCTGCTCGGCGCGGCCCCCGCCGTGGCTCTGGGGCTGGTCATGGGGTTGAACCGCCGCGCGCGCGCGGCCCTGATGCCGGTGGTCACGGCCATCTACCCCATCCCGAAGATCGCCGTCTACCCGCTGATCATCTTCTACCTGGGCATCGGCGAAGCTTCGAAGGTGAGCATCGTGGCCCTCTCCATCTTCTTCCTCGTCCTCCTCAACACCATGGCGGGCGTGATGGGGCTGGACCGGGTGTACTTCAACATCGCCCGGGCCTACGGCGCGGATGCCAGGAGCATCTTCCGCACCGTGGCCTGGCCGGGAGCGCTGCCGGCGATCTTTACCGGGCTGAAGCTGGGGATGGGGTTCGCTCTCATCGTCATCGTCGGCGCGGAACTGCTCGGATCCGACGCCGGGATCGGCTTCATGATCTGGCAGGCCTACCAGATCTTCGACGTGGAGAAGATGTTTGCCGGGTTGCTGGTCACCGCGGCGCTGGGCTGGGGGGCGACGATGGCCCTGGACGCCGTCGAGCGCCGCGCGCTCCCGTGGCGGCCATGGGGGCAGCTGTAGCCGCGGCCCGGCCGCCCTGGTGGACCGTCTGGTGGCGGGCGGTGCGTCCCTTCGCCTTCAGCGCCTCCGTCACCCCCGTGCTGGTCGGCACCGCGGCGGCGATCTACCACGGGCCGTTCCATCCCGGGCTGTTCCTGGCCACCCTCGCCGCGGCGATGGCGATCCACGCGGCGACGAACCTGGTCAACGACTACTACGACTACGTGCGCGGGGTGGACGCCGGTCAACCCATCGGCCCCGGCGGCGCGATCCAGCAGGGACTGCTCTCGCCGCGCGCCGTCCTCCGTGGCGCCCTCGTGCTCTTCGCGGCGGCAGG
The DNA here is from genome assembly GCA_031459765.1 of Armatimonadota bacterium. NCBI lineage: Bacteria > Bacillati > Candidatus Sysuimicrobiota > Candidatus Sysuimicrobiia > Candidatus Sysuimicrobiales > Candidatus Kaftiobacteriaceae > Candidatus Kaftiobacterium > Candidatus Kaftiobacterium secundum. The sequence goes on from JAVKHY010000001.1 coordinate 438,695, forward strand.
CCTGCTGGGCCTGTGGCTGGTTGCGGTGCGGGGGTGGCCCGTCCTGCTCATCGGCGCGCTCAGCGTGTTGGCCGGCTACGCCTACACCGGCGGCCCGCTGCCGCTGGGGTATCTCGGCCTGGGCGACTTCACCGTCTTCGTCTTCATGGGCCTGGTGATCGTCGGCGGCGCCTACTACGTGCAGACGGGAGGCGTCTCCGCGACGGCGGTGTGGGCGGCGCTGCCCCTGGCCGCGCTGGTGGACGGTATCCTGGTGGTGAACAACCTGCGCGATCTGGACAACGACCGGGTCAAGGGCAAGCGCACGCTGGCCACGGTCATCGGACGCGGCGCGACCCGGGCGCACTTCCTGGGGCTCCTCGCCGCGGCCTATCTCTCGCTCCCGGCCGGGACGGTGACCGGCGCGCTGCCGGCGCCGGCGCTGCTGCCGCTGTTGACCCTCCCCTCCGCAGCCCGCCTCTGGCGGGTGGTCCGCACCACCGACGAGGCGCTGGCCCTCACCCTGGGGGGCATCCGCGGCACGGCTCAACTGCACCTGCGGGTCGGACTCCTGCTGGCCGCCGGGCTGCTCCTCGCCAGGCTGTGGTGACCCCCGTTCCCGCGGCGGGGTCTAGGGGGCGATTACCCGCAGGTCGCGAGGCAGGGCGCTGAGGACCACCGGGCCCCGCTCGGTGACGATCACGATCTCCTCCAACCGGACGCCGAACTCCCCCGGCAGGTAGATCCCCGGCTCGACGCTGAAGGCCATGCCGGCCTCGAGCGGCATCTCGTTGGTGTGGGTGACGGAGGGCGGTTCGTGCCCGGAGAGGCCGATGCCGTGGCCGGTGCGGTGGGTGAAGAACCGGCCGTATCCGGCGCGCTCGATCACCCGGCGCGCGGCGAGATCGACCTCCCTGATCGGCGTCCCGGGGCGGATCACCTCGAGGGCGGCGCGCACCGCGTCCTCCACGATCCGGTGGATCTCCCGATAGCGGGGGGAGGGCTCACCCAGATAGGCCATGCGCGTGATGTCGGAGCAGTATCCCTGGTGGCGGCTGCCCAGGTCGTAGAGCACCGGCTCGCCGGAGCGCAGGGCCCGTGGGCCGGTGTGGTGGTGCGGGAAGGCGGAGTTGGGCCCGGAGGCCACGGTGGTGAACGTCACCTCGTCGGCTCCGGCCCGGCGGAACCCCTCTCCGGCGGCATGGGCCACCTCCGCCTCGGTGATCCCGGGCCGGGAGGCGGCGCAGGCGGCCTCCATCGCCGCGTCCGCGGTCCGGGCCGCCTGCCGCAGCGCCTCGATCTCCTCCGCCGACTTCCGCATGCGCAGCGGCGCCAGGACGGTGGAGGCGGGAAGGTAGGAGGCCTCCGGCCAGATGCGCTGCAGGTGCAGCAGGGCGTCGGCGCGCATCGTGTCGCCGACGGCGATCGTGCGCGGGGCCCGGAACTGCCCGCGCACGGCGTAGAGGGCCTTCTCGGGGCCTTCGGCGTCGGTGTAGGTGACGAAGGGTTGTCGGATGTGCCCCTCCGACTGGTGCGCGTTCAGTTCCGGCACCAGGAAGAGCCCGGCCCGGTCGTTCAGGAAGAGATAGCAGGGGCGCTCGTCGGCCAGCGGGGAGAACCCGGTCAGGTATCTCAGGTCGTCGCCCGGAGGGACGGCGAGGAGGGCGATCCCCTGTTCGGCCATCGCCCGGCGGAGGCGGTCCAGACGGGCACCGTAGTCCATGGTGGGGAGATTCGTGCGTCCGGGGGACTCTCCCTGGAGTCGGCGAATGTATTCTGGGTCCCATGCCAGGACGCGCTCCTCGCCCCGCCCTGCCGGCCGCTCCGGCCGAATCCCCCGCCCGGCGGGCGCGCCGCGCCCTGCGCATCGTCGGGCTCCTGAAGGACCGCTACCCCCAGATCCGGATTCCGCTGGCCCACCGCGATCCGTTCCAGCTGCTGGTGGCGACCATCCTGTCGGCGCAGTGCACCGACGCCATGGTCAACCGCGTGACGCCGGTGTTGTTCGAGAAATTCAAGACGCCGCGGGACTTTGCCGCGGCGACGCCCCGGGAGATCGAGCGCCTCGTCAAGCCCACCGGGTTCTTCCGGCAGAAAACCCGCGCCATCCTCGGCATGTGCCGGTCGCTCCTGGAGCGGTTCGGCGGCCGCGTTCCGCTGACGATGGACGAGCTCGTCACCCTGGAGGGCGTCGGGCGCAAGACGGCCAATGTCGTCCTCTCGGCCAAACGGCTGGAGCCCTGGGGCGGCGGCGACGATCCCGCCGACGGCCTGGGCATCGTCGTCGATACCCACGTCCGGCGTCTCAGCCAGCGCCTCGGCCTGGCCAGCACCGACGACCCGGAGAAGATCGAGCAGGAGTTGATGAGGATCATCCCCCGGCCGGAGTGGGCCGGCTTCTCGCTCCGCCTGATCCACTTCGGCCGCGAGGTCTGCACGGCGCGGAATCCCGGATGCGGCGACTGCCCCCTGCGGCCGCACTGTCCTTCGGCGCCGTACCGCGGAGCGCCGCCGTGGATGCGGCGCTCCCGCCCTGCGACTCCACCAGGGAGGAGACGATGATCGATCTGGACCGGGTCTACGCCCACATCGACGAACATTTCGGGCGCCACCTCGACCGCGTGCAGGATTTCGTGCGTCAGCCCAGCATCAGCGGCGAGGGCGTCGGCATGCAGGAGATGGCCGAGCTGGTCGCTTCCGCCATCCGGAACCTGGGCGGGCAGAGCCGGATCATCCCCACCGCCGGATGGCCGGTGGTCTACGGCGAGCTGGACCAGGGCGCGCCGCGCACCCTGCTGCTCTACGGGATGTACGACGTCCAGCCCGTGGCCGGCGAGGAGTGGATCGTGCCGCCCTTCGGCGGCCAGGTCGTGGACGACTTCGAGGGGCTCGGCCCCTGTCTGGTGAATCGCGGCGCGGCGAACCAGAAGGGTCCCCTCGCCGGAGCCTTCAACGCCCTGGCCAGTGTGCAGGCCGTGGCCGGGAAACTGCCCGTCAACGTCAAGTTCGTGGTGGAGGGCGAGGAAGAGCTGGGCAGCCGCCACCTGCCGGAGTTCATCGCCCGCCACAAAGACCTCCTGCGGGCCGACGGGACCTACTTTCCCGCCTTTGCCCAGGACCGCAGGGGGAAGCCGATCCTCTGGCTCGGGGTGAAGGGGATCCTCTTCTTCGAGATGGTCTCGCGCGGCGGCGAGTGGGGCGGGCCGACCACCCGCGGCATCCACGGCAGCCAGGGGGCCTGGATCGCCAGTCCGGTGTGGCGGATGATTCACGCCCTGAAGACGATGACCTCCCCCGACGAGCGCCTGACCATCGACGGCATCTACGACAACGTCCGACCCCCGCGGCCGGAAGATGAGGAGGTCCTGGCGGCCCTGGCCCAAACCTTCGACCCGGAGGTGGTCCTGAAAGGCAACGATGTGCGGCGCTTCAAGCACGATCTGACCGGTGTCGATCTGCTCCGGCGCTACCTGTTCGATCCGATCCTGAACATCGACGGCATCGCCGGCGGGCACTACGGGCCCGGGACCAAGACGCTGCTGCCCCACGAGGTGCGGGTCAAGATGCACGTGCGCCTGGTGCCGGAGATGGAGCCCGACGAGGTTCGGGCCAAACTGCAGGCCCATCTCCGCAAGATCGGCTGCGCCGATTTCGAGGTGCACTACGAGGAAGGGTACCCCTGGGCGCGGATGAGTCACCGGGCGCCGATCTCCCAGGCGATGATCCGCACCCTGCGCTCCTTCGGCCACGAGCCCGAGATCTGGCCGAACATCGCCGGCTCGGCGCCCTTCTACCTGTTCCAGCGGGTGCTGGGACAGCCGTTCACGATGGGCGGGATGGGCCACGGCGGCCGGCAACACAGCCCAAACGAGTACGCGACGGTGGAGGGAATCCGGCTCTTCGAGAAGTCCGTGGCCCGCTTCCTCTACGAGTTCGCCGCGATCCGGGAGTGACACCGCCGCCCGCAAACGTGCCCCTTGCCCCGGCGGGCGGCCCGTCATATAATCCGGCCTAAGTCTACGAAAATAGTCGAATACGATCGGCTCTTGTACTCATCCGGTACGGGCCAGGCGCCGTCCGTACGAAATTCGCACAGGAGGTGAGTGAGCCTTGAAATTGCTCTATATCCTGCCGGGCAGCCTGTCCCGCACCGACCTGGGCCGGCGCGAGGTCGACCGGCGCCTGGCCATCCTCCGGCGCCTGGCCGCGCCCGGTACGGAGGTGGAGATCACCGACGTGCCGGAGGGGCCGGCCTCGATTGAGTCGGCCTACGAGGAGTATCTGTCCGTTCCCGGTACCCTGCAGAAAGTGCAGGAAGCGGCGCGCCAGGGGATGGATGCGGCGATCATCGGCTGTTTCGGCGACCCCGGCGTGGATGCGGCGCGCGAGCTGGTGGAGATGCTCGTCGTCGGCCCCGCGGAGAGCGGGATGCTTTTCGCCTGCACGCTGGGGCACCGTTTCTCCGTGGTCACCGTGCTCGACTCGGTGGTCGCCCCGCTGCGTCACCTCGCCCACCGCATCGGCGTGGCCGAGAAACTGGCCTCCGTGCGGGCGGTGGATATCCCGGTGCTCGAACTCAACACGGACCGCGCGCGCAGCGTATCCAGGATGATCGCTTTGGGCCGCCGGGCCGTGGAAGAGGACGGCGCCGACGCCCTGGTGCTGGGGTGCATGAGCATGGGATTCCTGGAGGCGCACGCCGAGATCGCCTCGGCGGTGGGGGTGCCGGTGGTCAACCCGGTGTACGCCGCGCTGCGCATGGCGGAGGCGCTGCACGGGGCGGGGCTGCGCCACAGCAAGCGGGCCTATCCGGTGCCGCCGAAGTTGCGGACGATGCCGGTGGGTTAGGGTGCGGTCGGTGATAGCGGGGTGACCGCCGTCCCGCCGGCGGCGCCCCGAGGGTTCCCGTTTTGGCGGAGGAAGGACGTCCACTCGAAGGGGGGATGGGATCATGACACGAGGCTGGTGGCGTATCGCAACGGTCACCGTGGGCCTGGCGTTGATCTTCGGCGCGGCGGCGTCAGGCCAGGCTCCCGACCGCCGCGTGCGGGAGCTGGTCCTGCTGACCCGGCCCCAGGCCGTCGATCCCCGGGAGTTCGAGACGGCGCGGTTCCTGGCGCCCGAGTTCGAGAAACTCGGCCTCAAGGTCTCCGTGCGCGTCATGCCCTGGGAGCAGATGGCGGACCTGGTCTGGTACAGTCGGGACAAGTGGGACATGACGATGTGGCAGATGGTGGGGCGGCCGGAGCGCTCCGATCCGGATGAATTCGCCATGAACCTGTTCCACTCCTCGACGGCGGAGAAGGGCTATAACTTTGTGGGCTACCGGAACCGGACCTACGACAGCATCGCCGAAGCGCAGCGGATCAAGACCGACCTCAAGACGCGCCAGCAGCTCATCCGCGAGGCTCAGAAGATCATCGCCCGCGACGTGCCCTACATCTTTCTGGTCTTCCCGGAGAGCACCTACGTCTACAACAACACCGTCTGGGATCCGAAGACCATCGTCGATCAGAAGGGGATCGGGATCAAGAACTTCTGGACCTTTATCCAGGCCAGACCGCTGGGCGGCCAGCAGGACATGATCCTGAACTACCCCGATCCGCTGCAGGCGATCAACCCGCTGTTCATCAGCGGCGCCGCCGACTCCTGGGTCACCGAGCTGATCTGGGACCGGCTCTTCCGCGTCGGTCCGGACGGGCTGCCGCGGCCCTGGGCGGCGGAAAAGGCGGACTGGGTGGATTCGGTCACGCTGGATGTGACCCTGCGGCGCGGGATGAAGTGGCACGACGGTCGCCCGGTGACCGCCGACGACGTCATCTTTTCCTTCACCGCGCCCATGGGCGACGAGGTCCCCATGTACAAGCCCTTCGTCCGCAACATCGAGCGGATCGAGAAGCGCTCGGACACGGTGCTGCGCTTCGTCCTGCGGGAGCCCTACGCGCCGTTCCTGATCGCCAGCCTGGCCAAACTCAACATCATTCCGAAGCACGTCTGGGAGCCGGTCCTGGCCGACCTGGCCCGGAAGCCGGAGAACGCGGAGTCCTACCAGGAGCAGACGCCCATCGGCTCCGGGCCCTTCAGGTTCGTGCAGTGGAAGAAGCCGGAGGAGGTGATCCTGGAAGCGGTGCCCGACCACTTCGCCGCGCCGAAGATGCGCCGCTGGATCCTGCGCATCATTCCCAACGTGGAGGCGGCTCTGGGCGGGCTGCGCCAGGGCCAGATCAACTTCCTCTCGGGCTACACCGGCGATCCGCAGCTGCTGGACCGCCTGGTCAAGGAGAACCGCCAGCTCACGCTCGTGTCCACGATGGACGTCGGCATGCGGTTCCTGGCCTTCAACCTGCGCCGGCCGCCCTTTGACGACGTGGCGTTCCGCCAGGCGCTGAACATGGCCACCAACAAGCGGGCCATCCGTTCCGTGGTCTGGAAGGGGTTTGCGTCCATCGCCGACTCCTTCGTCTCGCCCGCCCTGGAGTTCTGGTACAACCCGGAGATCCCCAAGTGGACGTACAACATCCAGGCGGCGCGGGAGCACCTGGCCAAAGCCGGCTACAGCTGGGACCGCGAGGGCCGGCTCCTCTATCCGGCGGGCAAAGTCGAAACCCTGAAGTAGTATCGCCCGGGGCGGGGGCGCAGGCCCCCGCCCCGCCGCGCCGACATGAAGCGTCTGACCTTCGTCTTCAGCCGCCTCGTCCAGACCCTGCTGGTGCTGCTGGTGGTGGCGACCATTCTGTTCTTGATCTTCCGGCTGATGCCGGGCGACCCCCTGGTCGCCTACCTGGACCCCACCTTCACCGAGGAGATGGCCCAGGCGTTGCGGCGGCAGTTCGGGCTGGACCGGCCGCTCCACATCCAGTACCTGGTCTTCCTGCGGAACACGGTGCAGGGCGAGTTCGGCCACTCCTTTTTCACGCGCGAACCGGTGGCCCGGGTGATCTGGACCGTCCTGCCCAACACCCTGGCGCTGACCCTGGCCGCCCTGGTCCTGGCCTACGCCCTGGGCGTCGTCGCGGGGGCCGTGCTCGCCGCCCGGCGGGGGACGCCCCTGGAGCACTGGGGGATTCCCCTGGTCCTGGCCACGCGGGCCGCGCCGGAGTTCTGGGTGGGCATGCTGGCCCTGGCCGTGTTCAGCTTCTCCCTGCGCTGGTTCCCCTTCGGCGGAGCGACCAGCCCGGGGAGCCTCTATCCCTCGATCTGGGCCCAGCTGTTCTCGCTGGACTTCCTGCACCACCTGGCGCTGCCGGCCCTGACCCTGGCCCTCTATCTGCAGGGGCTGCCCACGTTGTTGATGCGCAACGCGATGCTCGAGGTGATGGACGAGGACTTCATCACCTTCTGCCGTATGCGCGGGCTGCCGGAGCGGACGATCCTTCTGCGCCATGCCGCGCGCAACGCCCTGCTCCCCGTGGTCACGGCCTTCGCCCTGGGCATCGGCTACTCCATCGGCGGCAACGTGATCATCGAGACCGTCTTCAGCTGGCCGGGGCTCGGCCGCACCCTGGTGCGCGCCGTGGCCGCCAAGGACTACCCCGTGGCCCAGGCCGCCTTCCTGATGATCGCCGCCGTCATGATCGCCATGAACTTTGCGGCCGACCTGCTCTACGGCCTGCTCGATCCGCGGGTGAGCGATGAGCGACGCTGAGCGCGCCCTGACCCTGCCGCCCCGGTGGGCCCAGGCCGCCGCCACCTGGCGCGAGGCGCTGCAGACGCTGGTAATCGTGGCCCGGCGGGACCGCTTCGCCCTGGCCGGTCTCCTGGTCTACCTGGTCTTCCTGATGGTGGCCCTGCTGGCGCCGGCGCTGGCCCCCTACGATCCCCTGGCGCTGAACTACCTGCCCGACGGCGAGGTGGCGGCCAACCTGCCCCCCTCACCGGCGCACCCCCTGGGGACGACGAACCTGGGCCGCGACATCTTCTCGCAGCTGCTCTACGGCGCCCGGGCCGCGCTCATCGTGGGGTTCGTGGCCGCCCTGGGGGTGGTGATCCTGGGCACGGTCGTCGGCCTGGTCGCCGGCTACTACGGCGGTTGGATCGATGCCCTGCTCATGCGGGCGGCGGATGTGGCCTTCGGTATTCCCTTTCTGCCCATGGCCATTGTGCTCGTGGCCTTCCTCGGTCCCAGCCTCTGGAACGTGGTCCTGGTCATGGTGCTGCTGCTGTGGCGCGACACCGGTCGCATCATCCGGGCCCAGGTGCTCACCCTGCGCGAACGCTCCTACGTGGAGTCGGCGCGGGTGCTGGGCGCCGGGCACGCCCGGACGATGTTCGTGCACATCGCGCCCAACGTGCTGCCGCTGTCGTTCCTCTACGGGTCGCTGGCCATCGGCTGGGCCATTCTCACGGAGGCAAGCATCAGTTTCCTGGGCTTCGGCGACCCCAACGTCATCTCGTGGGGATTCATGTTGCAGGACGCCTACAACTCCCAGGCCCTGGCCCGACAGGCCTTTCACTGGTTCGTGCCGCCCGGGGTGTGCATCATGCTCACGGTGATGGCGGGGTTCTTCATCAGCCGCGGATACGAGGAACTGCTCTTTCCGCGCCTGCGGAGGCGCTGACCATGGCGTGGCTCGAGGTGGAAGGCCTGTCCGTCGAGTACCAGACGCTCCACGGCGTGGTCCGGGCGGTCCGGGGCGTCAGCCTGGCCCTCCCGGCGGGGCGCGCCCTGGGGCTGGTCGGGGAGAGCGGCTGCGGCAAGACCACCCTGGCCCGGGCGCTGATCGGCGTGCTGCCGCGCGGAGCGCGGGTGACCGGCGGAGCGGTGCGCATGGAGGGGACCGACCTGCTGAGTCTCCCGCCCGCACAGCTCAACGAGTACCGCTGGCGCCGCATCGCCATGGTGCCCCAGGCGGCGATGGACAGCCTCGATCCGGTGCAGCGCGTCGGCGACCAGATGGTGGAGACCATGGTCCTGCGCGGAGGATACACCCGCCGGGGGGCCTGGGCGCGGGCGCGGGAGCTGTTCCTGATGGTCGGGCTGGAGGCGGACCGGCTGCGGCTGTACCCTCACGAACTGTCCGGAGGGATGAAGCAGCGGGCGGTGATCGCCCTGGCGCTGGCCCTGGGACCGCAGCTGCTGATTGCGGACGAACCGGTCACCGCCCTGGACGTGATCGTCCAGCACCAGGTCCTGAGCACGTTGCGCGACCTGCGGCGGGCCCTCAACCTCAGCCTCCTGCTCATCACCCACGACATCTCGGTGGTCGCGCATCTCTGCGACGACGTGGCGGTGATGTATGCCGGCCGCGTCGTCGAGGCCGGACCGGTGGCGGAGGTCTTTACCCGTCCCCGCCACCCGTACACCATGGGGTTGCGCAACGCCTTCCCCAGCCTGCGCGAACACCAGGACCCCCTGGTGCCGATCGAAGGCTATCCCCCCGACCTGGCCGATCCGCCGCGGGGCTGCGCCTTCGCCGCGCGCTGTCCTTTTGCGCTCCCGCGCTGCTGGGAGGAGGATCCGGTTTCGCTTCCCTCCGGGGACGGACGTTCCGCAGCCTGCCATCGGGCCGATGACGCACCCCTGCTCCGCCAGCGCGCCGCCGAGGCCTTTGCGGCGATGGCCGGGGACGAGACACCGGTCGCTCCGCCGGAGGCGACGTGACCGTGGGAGAGGACCGGGATGCCGCTGCTTGAAGTGGAACGGCTTGAGAAGCACTACCCGCTGCACGGCGGGCTGCTGGGCTCCCTCGTCGGCGCCCGGAGGCTTGTGCACGCGGTGAACGGGATCTCCTTTGCGCTCGACGAGGGGGCAAGCTTGGGACTGGCCGGGGAGAGCGGGTGCGGGAAGACCACCACGGCCCGGCTCATCCTGCGGCTGTTGCGCCCCACCGGCGGCGTCATTCGCTTCGCCGGTCGGGACATCGCCGGACTGAACGGCGCCGAACTGCTGGCCTTCCGGCGCCGGGTCCAGTTCGTCTTTCAGAATCCCTACGAGGCGCTCAATCCGCGCTTCACCGTTCTGCGGGCGATGCTGGAGCCGCTGATCATCCACGGGATCGGGACGTCGGCGGGGGACCGGCTCGTCCGCGTGGCGGAGGCGCTGCGGCAGGTGCATCTGAACCCTCCGGAGGCCTTTTTCGCCAAGTTCCCGCACCAGCTGAGCGGCGGCCAGTTGCAGCGCGTGGTCATCGCCCGGGCCCTGCTGGTCGGCCCCGCCCTGCTCGTGGCCGACGAACCCGTTTCCATGCTCGATGTCTCGGTGCGGGCGGGGGTGCTGAACCTGATGCGCGACCTGACCCGGCGCCGCGGGCTGACGACGCTGTACATCTCCCACGATCTGGCGTTGATCCGCTACATGTGCACGACGACCGCGGTGATGTACCTGGGCACCATCTGCGAGATCGGCCCCACGACCGAGGTCATCGAGCGCCCGAAGCACCCCTATACGCAGGCCCTGGTCGCGGCCGTGCCCGATGCCGATCCCAACCGCCCCGTCGCGGCGGTGGAGATCAGGGAGGGGGTGCCGACCCCGCTGCGCCTGCCGCCGGGATGCCCCTTCGCCGACCGCTGCCCGCAGGTCATGGAGGTCTGCCGGCGCCTCCGGCCGCAGCTGCAGCCGGTGGAGGGAGTGCGGGTGGCGTGTCACCTCTACGGAGGAGCGCACTGATGCGAAACCAGGGCGGGCTGGACCCGCTGGACATCGAGATCATCCGCGCCCTGCAGCGCGACGGCCGGACCCCCTACAGCACCCTGGCCGGGCAGCTCGGGGTGGCCGAAGGGACCATCCGCAAGCGCGTGGCGCGCCTTCTGGCCGAGGGCTACCTGCGCATCGTCGGCGTGGCCGCGCCCTTCAAGGTCGGGATGGACGTCGTGGCCATCATCGGGCTGAACGTGGCGCGCCAGCGCCTGACCGGGGCCCTGCGCCGACTCCAGGCCCTGGACGCCGTGCGCTACATCGCCATGACGACCGGCACCTTCGACTTCATCATCGAGGTGGTGCTGCCGAGCACGCAGGACCTCCTGCGCTTCCTGGTCACCGACCTGGCCCGCGTGCCCGGGCTGAACCGCACCGAGACCTCGCTCGTGCTGGAGATCTCTAAACAGAGTTACGACTGGCTGCCGGCGGGCCGGCGCGCGCTCGGCCCGGCCCGGGCGGCCAAGGGAGGGTTCAGGCGGTGACCTACCGCGATCCGCATGAGTCCGTGCTGCTGCAGGATATCTCGCTGGACGCGCCGCGGGAACTGATCCACCGCTTCGCCCGTCTGGTGCGCGAATCCGGGAGCGAAGCGGAGTGGACTGCGGCCCGGGAGGTCGCCGGCCGGCTGGCCGGCTGGGGCATCCCGCACACCGTGCACGAGCCGCTGCTCTACCTGAGCGTCCCGGAGCGGGCGTCGGTGGAGGTCCTCGAGCCCGAACCCAGGACGATTCGGGCGAAGACCCCTTCCTTCTCCGCCTCCACCGACGGCCGTCCGCTCCGGGGTCGTGTCGTCTACCTCCCCTCAAGCCACGGCGTCGCGGCGGATACCTTTGACGCCCCGCTGGGCGAAGCGACGGAGGAGATCCGGGGCCGGATCGCGCTCACCGAGGGGTTTCCTTCTCCGCAGAAGGTGCTGGCCATCCAGCAGCGCGGGGCGGCCGGCATCATTTTCATCCACCCCGGCGAGGCGATCCACGAGATGATCTGCACCACCATCTGGGGGGCCCCGGATCTGGACAGCCTCCCCCGGAAGCCCGCCGTGCCCGTAACCAGCGTGAACCACACCGACGGCGCTCGGCTCGTCGCCCTGTGCCGGAACGGGGGGCTCCAGGTGGCCCTGCAGACCCGGCTGCGCGAAGGCTGGATGCGCTGCCCGGTCGTCGTGGCCGAGATCCCCGGCGCCGACGAACCGGAGGTGTTCCTGCTGGCCCACGGGCACATCGATTCCTGGCACGTGGGAATCGGCGACAACGCCACGGGGGACGCCGCGCTGCTGGAACTGGCCCGCCTCTTCTGGCGCCACCGCGCCCGGCTGCGGCGGTCGTTGCGCGTCGCCTGGTGGCCGGGGCATTCCACCGGCCGCTACGCCGGATCCACCTGGTACGCCGATACCCACGCGCTGGAGCTCGTCGAGCGGTGCCTGGCCCACATGAACATCGATTCGCCGGGATGCCGCTGGGCCACAGCGTACGAGGATATCTCCTGGATGCCGGAGGCCGAGGCGTTCTGTCAGGCCGCGATCCGCGACGCGACCGGGCAGCCCTCGATCGGGGAACGGCCGCACCGCGCCGGCGACTGGTCCTTCAACAACCTGGGCCTCACCGGATTCTACATGCTGTTCAGCACGATGCCCAAGCCCCTGCTGCGGGAGAAGGGATTCTATCCTGTCGGCGGCTGCGGCGGCAACATCGCCTGGCACACCGAGGACGACACCCTGGAGATCTTCGACGAAGCCAACCTGGCCCGGGACCTGCGCGCCTACGTGATCACAATCCTGCGGGCGCTGAACGCGCCCATCCATCCCTTCGACCTGCGGGCGGTGACGCGGGAATTCCACACCACTCTGGCCGCCTATCAGGCGGACGCCGGCGATCACTTCGACTTCCGCCCGGCGAGGGAGGCGGTCGACGCGCTGGAGGCCGCCCTGGACCGTTTCTACGACCGCTGCCGGACGCTGGCCGCGCGCCCCGTGGGCGACCCGGCGGTCCGGGCGGCCAACGCCACCCTGCGGCGGATACGGAGCCTGCTGGTCACGCTGAACTTCGCCCGGGCCGATCGCTTCCGCCACGATCCCGCGGTGCCGATCCCCCCGCTGCCCGACCTGGCGCCGGCGCGGCAGCTGGCCGGGGCCGATCCGGTCATGCGCGGATTTCTCCAGACGCATCTGCTGCGGGGACAGAACCGCGTGGTCTGGACGCTCCGAGAAGCCCGCCTTCTGGCGGAGAGCGCGTCGGAGGCTCGATGACCGTCGCCGTTCACGGGCACCAGCTCATCGACGGGACGGGTGCCCCACCCGTGCCCGACGGCGCCGTGCTGATCGAGGGAGACCGCATCTCGGCGGTCGGCCGCATCTCCTCCCTCCGGCTCCCGGCCGGGACGGAGGTGATCGAAGCCGGCGGGACGGTGCTGCCGGGGCTGGTCAACGCGCACACGCACTGCTCGATCATCCCCGCCCTCGGCGATCAGACGGGGCAGATGAAGCAGGGCCCGCTGCCCGGCGCCTTCCGCGCCGCCGGGAACATGCGCCGCGAGCTGCGCTCGGGAGTGACCACGGCGCGGATCATGGGCGAGGAACACTACCTGGATGTGGAACTGCGGCGGGCGATCGAGGCCGGACTCGTGCCCGGTCCGCGGCTGCTGTGCAGCGGGGTCCATCTCACCGCCTCCCACGGCCACGGCCGGGCGCTGACCGTCACCGACGGCGCGGAGGCGGTACGCCGGCGCGTCCGCGAGAACGTCGCCGCGGGGTGCGAGTGGATCAAGCTCTTCATCACCGGCGGGGTGAGCAGCGTCGGCGCCGCGCTCGAGGCCTACACCTACACGCGCGAGGAGATCCGCGCCGCCTGCGAGGAGGCGCACCGCGCCGGACGGCGGGTTGCGGCCCATGCCCACGGCGGACCCGGCGTGCGGGTCGCCCTCGAGGAAGGCGTCGATACCATCGAGCACGGGGCGCTGCTCTCCGACGAAGACGTCGAGCGGCTGAAGGATCTCGGGCGCTTCCTCGTCTGCACCTTCGCCATTCTCTACCACCCCGACGGGATCGAGCGCTCGGACCGGCACAACCCGGCGATCTGGGAGAAGGTGGTCGCCCTTCGCGATCAGGAGGCGGTGCGGTTCCGCCGGATCCTGGCCTCGGGGGTCCGCTACGCCGTGGGCACGGACAGCATGCACGGGCTGCTGTGGTTCGAGATGGCCACCCTGGTGCGCTTCGGGGCGGATCCGATGGAGGCGGTCCTGGCCGCCACCTCCCGGGCGGCCGAGGCCTGCGCCGTGGCGGACCGCGTGGGCACTCTGGCGCCGGGCAAACTCGCGGACGTCGTCGTCGTGGACGGTGATCCCCTGACCGAGATCGAGGCGATGGGCCGCGTCCGGTTCGTGATGAAGGCCGGCCGGCGGTACGAGCACCTGTCCGAAGAATGATCCCCGTCATCGGGAGGTGAAGCGTGAGCACACCGACGGTCTGGAAGGATCCGCAGGAGCAGGCGGTTCTGGCCACGGTGTCCCTGGACGCGCCGTGGGCGCTGGTCGAGAAGTTCAGCACGCTGGTGCGCGATTCGGGAGGCAAGGGGGAGCGCAGGGCCATCGAGTACATCATGAAACGGCTGTCGCGGTGGGGTGTGCCCCACACCCTGCACGAGCCCGAGTCGCTGGTCAGCATCCCCAAGAAGGCGAAGCTGGAGGTGGTGTCTCCCGAGGCGCGGGCCCTTGCGGCCAAGACGCCGTCGATGTCTTTGTCCACCGATGGGCGCGCGCGGCGCGGTCTTTTGGTCTACGTCCCGCCTCAACCCGGCGGCGCCATCATCGGGCTCTTCGAGCCCCAGCGGGACATCGCGCAGGATGTGGCCGGCAGGATCGTCCTCACCGACGGCTATCCCTCTCCGGCCAAGGTCATCGAGTTCCAGGAGAAGGGGGCGATGGGGGCCGTCTTCATCAGCCCCGGGGAGCGCATCCACGAGGGCATCTGCACCAGCATCTGGGGCTCGCCGGATCTGGACACGATCCGGCGCAAGCCGCGGATCCCCGTGGTGGCGATCAACAAGACCGAAGGCGCCTGGCTGCGCGGGCTGGTCCAGGCCGGGCCGGTCAAGATCCGCCTGTCCACGAAGCTGGACGAGGGCTGGCGTCCGATCCCGGTGCTCGTGGCGGAGATCCCTGGGCGCGACGAACCCGAGAAGTTCGTCCTGCTGCACGGCCACATCGACTCCTGGCACGAAGGCGTCGGGGACAACGCCACCGGCGACGCCACGCTGCTGGAGGCGGCCCGGGTGCTGTGGGCGCACCGCGACCTGCTCCGCCGCAGCGTGCGGATCGCCTGGTGGTCGGGCCACTCCCACGGACGCTACGCCGGCTCGACCTGGTACGCCGACACCTACGCCCTAGACCTCGACGAGAACTGCATCGTCCACATCAACTGCGACTCTCCGGGATGCCGCTGGGCCTCGGTGTACGAAGACGTCTTCTGGATGAGCGAGGCGGAAGCCATCGCCCGGGAGGTGATCCGGGACGTCACGGGGCAGGAAGCGGCAGGAGGACGGCCCCTGCGCGCCGGAGACAAATCCTTCAGCAACATCGGAATCTCGACCTTCTACATGCTGAGCTCGACGATGCCCCAGGCCCTGGTCCAGGAGAAGGGGTACTACCCGGTAGGCGGGTGCGGCGGCAACATCGCCTGGCACACCGAGGATGATCGCCTCGAGATCGCGGACCGCGACAACCTGCTGCGCGATATGAAGGTCTATGTTGCGGCCGCGTTCCGCGCCGCGAACAGCCCCCTCTACCCGCTGGACTTCCGGGCCACCGCGGCGGAGTTCGGCCGGACGCTGGCGCGCTACCAGGAGGCGGCGGGCGCGCACTTCGATTTCAGTCCCGCCATCGCCGAGGTGGAGGCGCTGGCCGATCATCTGGGGCGGTTCTACGACACCCTGGCCGCGCTGGCCGGTCGCCCCTTGACCGACCCGCAGGTGCGGCGCGCCAACGACGTGCTGCGCAGGCTGGGTCGGGTGCTCGTCCCGATCAACTACACCCGCGCCGGACGCTTCCGCCACGACCCGGCGGTGAACATCCCGGCCCTGCCCGACCTGGAACCGGCGCTGCGCCTGGCCCAGGCTCCCCCGGGCGGTGACCTCTATCGCCTCACCCGCATCCACCTGACCCGGGGGCAGAACCGCGTCGTCGCCGCGCTGCGCGAGGCGCGGCGCCTCCTCCAGGAGGCCCGGCTCTAGCCTCCGATGCACCGCTACGTGCTGCGCCGGCTGACCGTCATGGTGCCGATCCTGCTGGGCATCACCGTGGTCAGCTACGTCATCATGTCCCTCACCCCCGGCGATCCGGTGCAGATGCTGATCAGCCCCAGCATGAGCGCGGAGGACATGGCGATCCGGCGGAAGGCTCTGGGGCTGGACCAGCCGGTGCACATTCGGTACGTGAAGTGGCTGGGGGAGCTGGTGCGGGGCAACCTCGGCTACTCCTTCAGCAGCGGCGCACCGGTGACCCGGAGGGTCGGGGAGCGCATCATCCCCACCCTCAAGCTCACGGGCACGGCGCTGCTGCTCTCCTACCTGATCGGCATCCCGGTCGGGGTGGTCGCGGCGACCAGGCGCTACAGCACGACCGACTACCTGGTGACGGTCATCACCTTCTTGGGGATCAGCCTGCCCACGTTCTTCCTGGGGCTGGCCGGGATCTACATCTTCGCCCTGCGGCTGAGGTGGCTGCCGGTGGGCGGGACGATGACCCTCGGCGGAGAGGGCGGATTCCTGGACGGGCTGCACCACCTCATCCTTCCGGCCGGCGTCCTGGCCGTGGCCGGCGCCGGGGTGGTGGCCCGGTACGTGCGGAGCAGCCTGCTGGAGGTGCTGGGACAGGACTACGTGCGCACGGCGCGGGCCAAGGGGCTGGCCGAAGCGCTGGTGTTGCGCCGGCACGCCCTGCGCAACGCCCTGATCCCGGTGATCACGCTGGCCGGGCTGCAGATCCCGGCCCTGCTGGCCGGCGCCGTGATCACCGAGCAGGTCTTCGAATGGCCGGGGATGGGGCGGCTGACCATCGAGGCCATCAACCAGCGCGACTATCCCGTGATGATGGCGATCACGCTCATCACGGCGGTCCTGGTCGCCGCCGGCAATCTGCTGGCCGACATCGCCTACGCCGCGGCCGATCCGCGCATCCACTATGAGTGACGCCGTGTCCGTGCCTTCCGCCCTCCGGCCGTCCCGGCCGGCGCGTCCGGTCACCTTCTGGAGCCTGGCCCTGCAGCGGTTCCTGCGGCACCGTTTGGCCGTGACCGGGCTGCTGGTGATGGTCGCCGTCAGCCTGCTGGCCGTCGGGGCGGCGGTGGTGGCGCCCCATGCGCCGACGGCCATCGACCCCATGGCGTTCCAGGCCGCGCCTTCGCCCACCCATCCGCTGGGAACGGACAGCGTGGGGCGGGACGTGTTGAGCCGCCTGATCTACGCGGCGCGCGTCTCGCTGACCGTGGGCGTGCTGGCCGTGGCGATGTACGCGGCCATCGGCACGGCGGTGGGCGCCGCGGCCGGATACTACGGCGGGACACTGGATCTCGTCCTCAGCCGGGTCATGGATGTGATGCTGTCCTTCCCGCCGCTCATCATCATCCTCTTCGCCGTCAGCGTGTTCGGCCGGCCGAGCATCTGGAACGTCGTGGTCGTCCTGGGTCTGCTGGGCTGGCCGGCCCTGGCCCGCCTGGTGCGCGGGCAGTTCCTGGCCCTGCGCGACCTGGAGTTCGTCCTGGCCGCGCGGGCCGTGGGCGCGTCCGATGCGCGCGTCGTGATCCGGCACATGCTACCCAACGCCCTGGCCCCGGTGCTGGTCGCGGCGACCTTCGGCATGGCCAACGCCATCTTGATCGAGGCCGCGCTGTCCTTTCTGGGGATGGGCGTGCAGCCGCCGACGCCGTCCTGGGGCAACATGCTCACCGACGCGCAGTCGCTCACGGTGCTGGAACGGATGCCCTGGCTGTGGGTGCCGCCCGGCTTCATGATTCTGATCTCGGTGCTGTCCATCAACTTCATGGGCGACGGCCTCCGGGACGCGCTGGACCCGGGGCTGCGGCTGTAGCGGGGAGAGGCAGGAAAGGGGGAGGAGAGGGATGACGCAGAGATGCCGATGGCGGGTCTTCGTCGTCGCGGTCCTGGCCGCGGCGCTGGTGCTGCCGGCGGGGACGCTGGCCGCCCCGAAGTCCCAGCTGGTGGTGGTGGCGGGGATGTGGAGTCCGCCCAACAACTTCAGCCCCATCAACACCGACAGTTCCTACGGGTACTACTGTGTCCGCTTCATGTTCCAGGGCATGCTGGAGACGCGGATCGAGAACAACCAGATGAAGTTCGTGCCGGCGCTGGCCAGCCGGTGGGAGGTGGGCGAGGACCGGCAGACCTTCCGCTTCACCCTCCACCCCCGGGCGGCCTGGCACGACGGCCGGCCCGTCACCGCGGAGGACGTCCTCTTCACGGTGATGACGATCACCGACCCCCGAACCCAGACCAACCGCGGGGCGGAGCTGGCCACCATCGCCGGCCTCACCGCCGGCGGCAAGCGCGTGGAGGGGCAGCCGCTCGGGTTCCGGATCCTGGGGCCGAAGTCCTTCGAGGTCAGAACCAAGGCGCCGGTGGATCCGCAGATGTTCCTGGAGCGCTTCGGCGGGAACGTCTACATCATCCCCCGGCACATCCTGGGCGCCGTGCCGCCGGCGGACTTGGCCCGGCACCCCTTCTTCCTGAATCCCACCGTGGGCAACGGGCCCTTCAAGTTCGTCCAGTACAAGACCGACCAGTTCGTGGAGTTCGTGGCCAATGACGCCTACCACAACGGCGCCCCGCAGGTGCGGCGCGTCTTCGTCCGCATCATCCCGCCGACGACGATGCTGGCCCAGCTGGAACGCCAGGACCTGGACGTCAGCGCCGGATTCGGCATCGGCGAGATCCTCATCGAGGACTGGGAGCGCGTCAAGGCCATGCCCCACGTCCGTGCCGTGAGCATCCCGGCGCCGGGGTACCAGTTCATGTCCTTCAACTTCGCCCGGGACTACCTGGCGGACAAGCGGGTGCGCCGGGCCATGGCTCATGCCATCAACCGCCCGCTGATCGTGAACCAGCTGTACCGCGGCGAGGCGCAGATCGCCGAAGGGCCCATCCCGCCCTCCAACCCGTACTTCAACAAGAACGTCAAGCCCTGGGCCTACGACCCGGCGCGGGCCCGGGCGCTGCTCCAGGAAGCGGGGTGGGACTTCAACCGGACCATCATCCTGCGCGTTCCCACGGGGAACATCCTCCGCGAGCGGTCGGCGGACATCATCCGGGAGAACCTGGTGGCGGTGGGGATCAAGACGGAGATCCAGAAGTCCGACTTCCCGACGCACCTGTCGGCCCTGTACGCCAAGAACTACGACCTGGCCCTCGTCGGCTGGGCGGGACCCACCGACCCCGACGTCAGCTCCCAGTTCCGCACCGGCGGCCAGTACAACTTCACGCACCACAGCATTCCCCAGATGGACCAGCTCCTGGACGAGGGTGTCCGGACCGCCGATCCGGCCAAGCGCCGGGCGATCTACGACCGGTTCCAGGAGCTGTTTGCCGACGAACTGCCCTACGTCGTCCTGTACTATCCCAACGGCCGGGCGGCGGTGGCCCGACGGATGAGCAACGTGCTCTACGACGTGGCCGGCCTTTACGATTACCAGACCTACACCTGGGTCGCCGGGACGCAGTAGCCGCATCCGGGGGCGGAGAACACCTCCGCCCCCGGTCCTTCGGGAGAGGCGGATGAAGGCCGTCGTCATCAGAGAGCACGGGGGCCTCGACACTCTCCGTCTCGACGAGGTGCCCACCCCCCGGCCGGGGCCGGGTGAGGTGCTCCTCCGCGTCCGGGCCGTGGCCCTGAACAACATGGACGTCTGGGCCCGCAGCGGCCCGCCCGGCGGCCGCCCCATCTTCCCCTGGGGGCGCTGGAAGCTTCCGATGATCACCGGCGGCGACGTGGCCGGCGTGGTGGAGGAGGTGGGGACCGGGGTGACGGAGGTCGCGCCGGGCGACCGCGTGGTCGTCAACCCCATCCTCTCCTGCGGCCGCTGCGCCTTCTGTCTGGCCGGCGAGCAGTCCATGTGCCCGGAGTACCGCATCTTCGGCGAGCACCGTCCGGGCGGGATGGCGGAGTACACCGTGGTCCCCGCCGCCAACGCCCTGCGCATTCCGGACGGCGTCACTTTCGAGGCGGCCGCGGCGGCGCCGGCCTGCTACACGACGGCCTGGCGCGGGCTTATCACGGCCGGTCGCCTGCAGGCCGGGGAGGAGCTGCTCGTTGTGGGCGCCTCCGGGGGCGTGGGCACGGCGGCGCTGACCATCGGCCGCTTCGCCGGGGCCCGGGTCTTCGCCCTCGTGGGGAATGCGGAGAAGGCGGCGAAGGCCGAGCGGCTCGGGGCGACTCCCATCAACCGCTCAGAGCACCCGAAGTTCAGCGAGCGCGTGCGGGAACTGACCGGGACCGGTGTGCACATGGTCTCCGACCCGGTCGGCGCGGCCACCTGGCCGGAGTCGATCCGCAGCCTGCGGCCCGGCGGGCGGATGGTGATCTGCGGCGCCAGCGGCGGCGAGCGGCCGGACTTCGACATCCGCGAACTCTACCAGCGTCACCGCCGGATTCTCGGCGCGCCGATGGGAAACGTGACGGACTTCCTCACCGTGATGGGGCTGATCTTCCGCGGCGCCATCACCCCGGTGATCCACACCGTCCTCCCCCTGGCCGAGGTCCGCGAGGCCCACCGGATCTTCGAGTCGCGGGAGCACTTCGGGAAGATCGTGTTGGTGCCGTGACCCCGGTGCCGGCGGTCGGCGTCGGGGTGCGCATCACCCGGACGGCACCAGGCGGGCGGGCAGGCGGTCGGCCAGTTCGCCCAGGTCCCTTACCCGCGGGGTGTACTCCGGGTGGTCGCCGAAGCGATCCAGCAGGATGCCGGCCAGCCCGGCCCGGGCGGCGGCCTCCACGTCCCGCTCGACGTCGTCGCCGACGCTGACCGCCTCTTCCGGCCGGAGACCGCAGCGCCGGAGGGCGATCTCGAACAGGCGCGGATCCGGTTTCCAGATCCCTTCCACCGACGACGTGACCACGGCGGTGAAGTAGAAGCGCAGGCCCAGGTGATCCAGCACCTCCTCGAGCGAGGGTTCCCAGTTGGAGACCACGGCCAGCTGGTACCCGCGGCGCCGCAGCCGGTGCATCGCCGGCCGGACGTCGCGGAACACCTTCAGCAGCCACCAGCTCTCGCTGAACCACCGCCCCAGGCGGTCGGCGAGATCGCGGCGCTGCGGAAGGAGGAGGTCCAGCAGATCACGCGCCACCGCCCGCCACAGACGGCGTTCCTGTTCTACGGTGCGGATGGTGTCCATGACCGACCGGTAACGCAGGTTCAGCGCCTCCAGCGCCTCCGCGATCCGGTCGCGCCGCACGATCTCGTCGTGTTCGATGAAGAAGTCCTGGAGCAGGATCCGCAGCGGTCGGCGGTAGGCGATCAACGTGTCGCCGGCATCGAAGAAGATGGTGCGGACCGACGGGGGGATCAGCGCCGGTCCCTCCGCATCGGCCGGAGAACGGTGAGACAGATCCCGCGCATCGGGCAGTCCGCGCAGCGCGGAGCGCGGGCCCTGCACACCGTGGCCCCGAAATCCATCAGGGCCTGGTTGAAGTTGTAGCCGTCGCTGGCGGGGAGCAGCTCCGCGGCCAGGGTCCACAGCAGCCGGTCCGCCGTGGGCCGGTCGCGGAAGAAGACGCGTCGCAGCACCCGGCGGACATTCGTCTCCAGGATCGGGGTCGGTTTCCCAAAGGCGAAGGTCAGCAGCGCGCCGGCGGTGTACGGGCCGATCCCCTTAAGGCGCAGCAGCTCCTCGCGGGTCCGC
The DNA here is from genome assembly GCA_031459765.1 of Armatimonadota bacterium. Classification (NCBI taxonomy): domain Bacteria; kingdom Bacillati; phylum Candidatus Sysuimicrobiota; class Candidatus Sysuimicrobiia; order Candidatus Sysuimicrobiales; family Candidatus Kaftiobacteriaceae; genus Candidatus Kaftiobacterium; species Candidatus Kaftiobacterium secundum. Next base: position 460,211 of record JAVKHY010000001.1, read on the forward strand.
GGCAGCCGGCCGTCGTGTTCCCGGATCGCGGCGCGGGCGATCGCCCGCAGCCGCAGCGGTCTGATGTTGTAGCCCAGCGGATACCAGGCCTCGCGGACCTCGCGTGCGGGCGCGCGGGCCAGGGCTTCGAGCGACGGGTAGCGCCGCAGAAACTCTCGATACTTCGGCAGCACCCGCTCCACCTGGGTCTGCTGGAGCATGACCTCGGAGACAAGGATCCGGTAGGGGTCGCGGGTGCGCCGCCACGGCAGATCCCGACCGTGGCGGGCGTACCAGCGGAGCAGGCGGCGGACAAAGGTCCGCCGGCGGTTCAGGTCCGACCCGGCCGCGGTCTGCGGTGCCATTGCCAGAGCAGCAACAGGGCGAGCAGGATCGGGATCGCCGCCGCCCACACCGCCGGAGCTCCCCCGCGCGCCGCGGCCCGGGGTCCGGCCAGGGTGGCGAAGCGGAGGAGACGCCGCTGTCCGATGACCTGGGTCCACATCAGATCGACGTACGCGCCGCGGGCGGCGACGACAGGGTCGGTGTTAGTTCCTTCCGCGGTTAGGCGTTCCGTCCCCTGCCAGACTCGGTCGCGGCGGCGCAGGTACAGCTGCCCCCGGCTGGACCAGACGGCGTAGACCCGGCCGCCGTCGTCCACGGCGACCGCCGGCGTGGAGGCGTCCTGGCCCTCCGGCGAGATCGGCTGCCGGGCGATCCAGCGCGTGCGTCGCTCGGCGAAGTAGACGCGCGTGGGCCGGCCGCGGTGTTCCCAGACGACGTAGACGCGGCCGTCCGGATGGGCGGCGAGGGCGACGGCGAAGGCGTCGGCCTCGCCGGCGCTGACCTGCTCCGGGAACTCCCACTCCCCGCTCCGCCGCGCGTACCTTACCTGATAGACGTTGCCGTCGAGCTGATACCAGGCGCTGTGCAGGGTGCCGGATCTATCCGCTGCCAGCGCCGGGTTGATCGAGTCGGGCAGTCCGGGCGAGATGACCACGGGGCTGCTCCACCGGCCTCCGACCCAGCCGCTGTAGAGAATCTCGTAGACCGAGCCGTGGCGCGTCGCCGCCGGCGGCGCCTGGCGACGGATGCCGTACCAGACGACGTGCGGGGCGCCGGCCGGATCCACGGCCAGGGCGGGGATGCCGGCGTATTCATTTCCCGGCGAGATCTTCAGCGGCGGGCTCCAGCGCCGCCCGTCGAATCGGCTGTAGTAGATGTGGCCGATCGGTTCGTAGGTGGTCCAGGCCAGGTGGAGGTCGCCGTTGGGGCCGGCGGCCAGGGTGGGGTAGCGCGAGGCCGCCGGCCCTGCGGTGTGCCGACGCACCCGCCAGCTGCGGCCGTCGTCGGTGGAGGACGCGACGTGGACCTGGTCGGTCCCCCCTACCGACTTGACGAAGGCCAGGTGGAGGCTGCCGTTGGGGTCGCGGGCGATCTTGGGCTGGCTGGCCCACTCCGTGGTGTCCTCGGACACGTCGGCGGCGACAATCGTCTGGGCCGGCGCGGGGTGTGCTGCGGCGAGCAAGAGGAGGGCAGGGAGCAGGCGGAGGAAGGCGGTCACGCTAGAGACAATTCACATGGATGTGCAGGCATCCTTCCGCACCGGCCGTGCGCCGGTGTTTTCACCCCGGGGGATCATCGCCACGGGCCATCCCCTCGCCTCCGCTGCGGGGCTGCACGTCCTGATGCGGGGCGGTAACGCGGTGGATGCCGCGCTGGCCGCCGCCGGCGTCCTCGGGGTCGTCCAGCCCATGATGTCGGGGCTCGGCGGCGATACCTTCATCGTGCTGTGGCGGGCGGCGGAGCGCAGGGCCGTCGCCCTCAACGGCAGCGGCGTTGCGCCCTACGCGGCCACGGCGGAGTGGTTCCGCTCCCGCGGCTACACGACGATGCCCCTGCGCGGGATGCTCTCCGTCTCCGTGCCCGGCGCGGTGGATGCCATGACCGTGGCCCTGGCGCGGTGGGGCTCCGGGCGCTTCACCCTGGGGCAACTGCTCGAGCCGGCGATGGAGTATGCCGCGCACGGCTTTCCGGTCGCCGAGCGGGTCGCGCAGTGGATTCGCCAGTCGGCGGATGTGCTGGCCCGGTATCCGTCGTCGGCCCGCATCTACCTGCCGGACGGGCGGACGCCGCAGACCGGTCAGACGCTGAGAAATCCCGATCTCGCCCGCAGCCTTCGGCTTGTGGCCGAGGGCGGGGCGGAGGTGTTCTACCGGGGAGAGCTGGCCCGTCGGCTGGTCCGCTACTGTCGGGAGCACGGGGGGTTGCTGGGGGAGCGCGAGTTCGCCGAGCACGTTTCGGAGGTCTACGAGCCGATCCGGACCACCTACCGGGGGATCACGGTATGCACGACCGCGCCCCCCTCCCAGGGCGTCATCCTCCTGGAGATGCTGAACATCCTGGAGGGATTCCCGCCCGAGGAGCTGCGCTGGGGCGCGGCGCGGGCCGTCCACCTGATGGTGGAGGCGAAGAAACTGGCCGTGGCCGACCGCCTGGCCTATCTGGGCGACCCGCGCCAGGTCAGGAATCCCCTCGATACGCTCCTCTCAAAGGAGTTTGCCTCCCGTCGTCGGCGGGCCATCGATCCGGGGCGGGCGCAGGCCGTCGCTTCCGCCGGCGCCCTCCCCGAGACGGTCGGGGACACGACCTATCTCTGCGCCGCAGACGCCGAAGGCAACGTGGTGTCTTTCATCACGAGCCTGTCCGCCATCTTCGGCTGCGGTGAGGTGGTCGAAGGCACGGGCATCCTGCTCAACAACCGCGCCGGCCGCGGCTTCACGCTGGAAGAGGGTCATCCCAACTGCATCGCACCCGGCAAACGGACGATGCACACCCTGATGCCGTTCCTGGCGTTGCGGGAGGACGCTCCCTGGCTGGCCTGGGGCACGCCCGGCGGCGACGGCCAGCCCCAGTGGAACCTGCAGGCCTTCTCGGCGGTCGTGGACAGCGGCATTCCCCTGCAGGCGGCCGTCGAACTGCCGCGCTGGACCAGTTTCCCCACCACCGACCCCGCCATCCTGCCCGCGCCCTTCGAGCTGCGGGCCGAAACCGGCTTCCCGGAGGGGACGCTCCGGGAGCTCGAGGCGATGGGACACGCCGTGCGGCACCCGGAGCCGGACGACCAGCCCGGCGGGATGCAGGCCCTCCTGCTCGGCGACGGCGTCTACATCGGCGCCTCCGATCCCCGCGTGGACGGCTGCGCCGTGGGATTCTGAGCGGGCGGAGGAACAGAGGGAGAGCGCATGGAGGAGAGTCGCCCATGAAGGAGATCCGCCGGGAGCGGACGCTGGTCTTTCTGAAGCCCGACGGCGTGCAGCGCGGACTCATCGGCGAAGTGCTGGCCCGGTTCGAGCGCGCCGGGCTGAAGGTTGTGGCCCTGAAGATGCTCTGGCCCGATCGGGACCTGCTGGACCGCCATTACCCGAAAGATGAATCCTTCCTGGCCACGATTGGGGGGAAGACGAAGGAAGCCTTCGCCGCCTACGGCCTGGATGTGCGCCGGGAGACCGGAACCGACGACCCGCTGGCCATCGGCCGCCAGGTGCGGGGGTGGCTGATCGACTACGTCTCCTCCGGGCCCGTCGCCGCCTTCGTCCTGGAGGGCATCCACGCCGTGAGCGTCGTGCGCAAGCTCGTCGGGGACACCCTGCCTTTTCGCGCCGCGCCGGGCACCATTCGCGGGGACTACTCCATCGATTCGCCGACGGTGGCCAACCTCATGAAGCGGCCCGTGCGCAACCTCATCCACGCCTCCGGTTCTCCGGAAGAAGCCGCCCAGGAGATCTCCCTGTGGTTCGGCGCGGACGAGATCTTCGACTACCCGCGGGCGGACGAGCGGGCGATGTTCGGCTAGTCGTCTTCGCAGCGCAGGGCCTTCTCCGTCGAAGCAGGAGCGGTCTCCCCGGGGCGAGAACGGCCAGACCCAATCGGGACGAGGCGGCTCGGAAGGATGCGGGTGAAGGGAGGGCGTCATGGCGCCAGTGGATCTGCCGGCCATCGCCGTCCCGCTCATCGACCGAGAGGCGGAACTTGCCGCAGCCCGGGCGGCCCTGCTGAGTGACGACATCCGCCTGCTGACCCTGACCGGCGCGCCCGGCGTGGGGAAGACGCGTCTGGCGATGGCGGCGGCCGCCGAGGTGGCGGGGGCGTATGCCGACGGCGCAGTGTTCGTCGATCTGACCCCGATCACCGATCATGCGCAGGTGAGCCGGGCCGTAGCCGGGCGCCTGGGCCTCCGTCCGCACACCGCCCAACCGGCGCTGGACTTGCTCACCCAGGTGCTGAGGGAGCAGCACCTCTTGCTGGTCCTGGACGGTTTCGAGCACGTGGTGGACGCCGCTCCCGACGTGGCCGTCATGGTTGCGGCAGCGCCCGGCTTGAAGGTGTTGGTGACCAGCCGCGAGCCGCTGCGCATAAGCTGGGAGCATCAGCTTGTCGTCCCGCCTCTCGGGGTTCCCGATCTCAGCCGCCCGCTGGACACCGCCGTGGTGGCGGCATCGCCCGCGGTCATGCTCTTCGTGGTCCGAGCTCAGGCGGTTGACCGTGCGTTCACCCTGAACCCCGCCAACGCGCGGGCCGTCGCCGAAATCTGCGTGGGTCTGGACGGCCTGCCTCTGGCGCTGGAGCTGGCCGCCGCGCAGGTCAAGACGCTCTCCCCGGAGGCGATCCGCGACCGCCTGGACCACCGGTTGACCTTGTTGCACCGGGCGGTGCGCGACCTGCCGGCCCGGCACCATACGCTGCGGGCGGCCGTGGGGTGGAGTTACTCCCGGCTGGATCCAGGGCAGCAGGCGCTTTTCCGCCGCCTGGCCGTGTTCGTGGGCGGGGTTCCCCTGGAGGGAGCCGAGGCTGTGTGTGGGGACCTCCAGGTGGACGTGCTCGACGGACTTGCCTCCCTGGTGGACAGGAGCCTCCTGCAGCGGGAGGAGCACCCCGAGGGGGCTCCGCGCTTTCGGATGCTGGAAACGCTCCGCGAGTTCGCCCTGGAACAGCTGGCGGTCAGCGGGGAACTGGACACAGTCTGGCGCCGCCACGCCGAGTTCTACCTTTCCCTGGTGGAGCGGGCCGCACCTGAACTGACCGGCCGGGAGCAGGGACAGTGGCTTGACCGCATGGAGCGCGAGTACCCCAACATCCGTGCCGCCCTGAACCGGGCACGGGAAGCTGGCGACGCCGCGCTCCTCCCCCGGTTCGTCGCCGCGCTCTGGCGTTTCTGGAACGTGCGCGGCTACTGGGTCGAAGGACGCACCTGGACGGCGGCCGCCCTGCCTCTCGTCCCGACGGACTCCGGGGCGCTGCGCCTGCGGGTCCTGCACGGTTCGTCCGTGCTTGCCTGGCGGGCTCGCGAATATGCCGCGGCGGCCGCCCTGGCCGAGGAGACCGCCGCCCTGGCCAGGCGGCTGGGAGACGGCCAGACCCTGGCGCATGCCCTCCGCATACTGTCCCTGATCGATCGAGACCGGCGTGAGCTGAGGCGAGCCCAGGAGCTGGCCGCGCAGAGCCTGAGGCTTTTCGAGGACCTGCAGGACCGACAGGGGCTGGCCACGGCCGCGCGCCTGCTGGGACTGGTGTACATCGAGACGGGCGAGTTCCGCGGCGCCCGGGACCTCTTCGAACGCAGCCTTACCCTTTCCAGGGAGCTCGGCGACGACCGCGGCGCGACCTGGTCCACCTACGGCGTGGCCGCCGTCGCGCTGGCCGAGGGTAACCTCGTCCAGGCCGCGGCCCTGGGCGAGGCGTGCCTGCGGGCATTCGAGGCGCGGGCTGAACGGGACGGCGTGGCCCAGGCGCTGGTCCACCTGGGACGCGTCGCCCTCGCCCGCGGCAGCCATGGGGAGGCCGAGCGACTCCAGAGCGAGGCTCTGCACATCCGCCGGTTCCTGGGGGATCCTGTCCTGATCGCTTCTTCCCAGCGGGAGCTCGCCGTGATCGCCCAGGACGCGGGGGCCGACGGGCGGGCCCTGGGCCTCTACCGGGAATCTCTGGAGGCCTTCGAGCGCGCCGGCGACAGGCTGGGGATCGCGCGCTGCCTGGAGGGACTGGCGGTGCTGGCGGCGGACAACGCCCAGGCCCACCAGGCGGCCAGGCTCTTCGGTGCCGCCGATGCGCTGTTGGATCGGATCGGCGTCGTCCGGCGGCCCGGCTGGTTCCCGGCGCAGGTGCGTCCCGAGCGGGTGACACGCGCGCATTCCGCCGTACAGAGGGAACTTGGCGCGGAAGCCTTCAGTCGCGCAGCGGCCGCGGGGGCAGGGCTCTCCGTCAGCGTGGCGGTGGCCGAGGCCATGGGGGTGGCTGTCCGCCAGCCCGCGCCGGGAGGCCCGCCGCGGATCGGGTCCCTGACCCGGCGGGAGCTGGAGGTCGCCGGCCTGGTGGCCCTGGGGCTGTCGAACCGCGAGATCGCCGGGCGGCTCTTCATCAGCGAGCACACGGCTGCCACCCACGTCCAGCACATCCTGGACAAACTGGACCTCTCCTCCCGCGCCCAGATCGCCGCCTGGGCCGTCGAGCAGGGAATCAAGCCGCCAGCCTGACCCTCCCCGCCGACACCGGTCAGAAAAATCATCATTCGGATACTGATTCCTGGTGATGCCGCCGGGGGCCCGGCGGCCTTAACCTGTGGGGCGGCGTCACAGGAGAGAGAACGATGGAGACGCTGTCCGCCATTCTCAGAGTGGTCCACATCGTCAACGCCGTCCTGATGGCGTGGCCCTACGCAGGTCTGAACGCTCTTCCCGCTGTGGCTGACGGTGGTGTTGATTGCCGCCAGCGCTGTCTTTGCGTGGCGGGCTTACCAGAGTGTCACGCCCTACGGATGGGCGTAAGAAGGTCGGAGGCATGAGACCGGCGGTGATCATGTTCCTGGTGTGGGTGAGCGCGGAGCTGACCAGCGGGATGGCAGCGGCCGGAGCACCGCCTCCCGCCGCGCTACTGGGGATCTGGGTGCAGGATCAGGTCGGACCCGTTCTCACCTACGAGCGTGTCCTGCGCTTCAGTCCCGACGGCTCCTACGAGTTCCTCTTCACGGTGCGCAACAGGGGGGCGACGGCCCGTACGGTGCTCGTGCGCGAACGCGGGCGCTTTACGGTTCAGGGGGGTCGTCTGACCTTCATACCCCGGTCCGGTCCCCGCAGAGCCTTTCCCTGGCGCGTGGACCGGGATCCCTACGTCGGCGACGTCCGTCTGGTCCTCGTCATGCCTGACGGCATCCTCGACGTCTACTACCGGCGGTAGGGGCGGCGATGCATCCCGGCTCGAGCGCCGGTGGAGGGTAGGGGACCATGAGGGGAAGCCAGGAGAGCAGCCAGGAATCCTGCAGGATGCACGGGCGGGTAGGCTACGCGCGGACGACCTGGGGCGCGGTCATCCTCGTGGCAGCCCTGGCCGTCGGAGCCTGCCGGGGAGGCGGACCCGCCTCCCGGACCGTCCCAAGATCCACCGGTCCTGCGGTTTCCCATCCTAATGACGCACTGCCTCCTCCTCTCCCCTTGCCGGCGACCCTCCCGGACGGAGGCGCAGCGGCGTTGGCCTCCCAGATCCTTGCCGCCGGTCCGGACGCCCTCCCGGCTCTGCTCGCCGCCCTGCAGGCCAGCGGGATCGCCGTGCGCGGCCCCGGCGGAGTCCTGGCCGTGCAGCCGCCGGACCAGGGGCAGGGACTCGCCGTCAGCGCCTGGGAGGCCCGCTTCATGGCGAGCCTGGTGGGGAAGGACCGCACGCTCCTGGTCCCGCTCACCGCGCTCCAGGACGTGCTCGTCCGGGCCGCGCCGGAGTTGCAGGGGGAACCGATCGCCCGGCACATCCTGGACGGCATTCGCGCCCACGCCCAGGGGCCGGACGGGCCGATGCGCGTGTGGGCCCGGCTCATCGTGGAGCTGGGGCGACAGCGGCAAACGGGCGGCGCGCAGGACCTGCTGGGTCAGGTGAGCCCGGCAGAGGTGCGCCTCGACGCCGTGCAACTCTCCCTCATCGCCGTGCGCCTGATCGGCGACCTGGAGGCCCTGAAGGAGCGGGCGTCCACACCCGGTGGGGACATTGCGGCGGACAGCGATGGGCGGGCCAGCCGCAGGGCGGACCTCGTCCGTCGGAGGGCAGGCCCGGGAGGGTGGTTTACGCCCGGACGGGTCTACGCCGCCGAGCCGTGTAGGGAGGAATCGCCGGTCATCAGCCGCGAGCAGGTGAGCGCCAGCGGGTTCGACGCCCTGAAAGGTGTTCTCCGCGAGAAGCTGAGGGGGGTCCTCCGAGGTGGGCCCGTCGGGGAGAGGGTTCACAAGCAGGTCCGCGACTACAACACCCTGGTGTTGGTCCTGGCCGCCCTGCGGATCGAGGTCGCCATGGACCCGCCGGGGCCCCCGTTGTTTCGAACCAAGACGACCGAGCCCGGGGAGCAGCGGTTCATCACGGCGAGGGTGTACCTTGATCCCAAATCCGAGGCCCTGGGCATGAAGGACTGCATTAACGCCCTGCTCGCCAGGCTGGGCTTGAAGCTCAACGTAGGCGACCCTAGGAGCGGAAGCATCGCCGGCGTGCCCCTCACTTGGCGCCTGACGGCCGGCGACGACGTGCTGCTGGTGGAGGCGGGGGTCGGCCAGACCGATCAGGATGGGTCGGAAGCGTTCGCCGTGCTGGGCAAACCCCAGGCCAGGAACCTGGACGCCGACGCGAAGCGCGTCAGCAAGCAGGCGGCGGTGGCGGTGCGGTTCGACCTGCGGCCGTACGCCCTGCTCGGCACCACCCCCGGCCCCGGCGGCCCTCTGACGGCGCCGGAGGTCCTGCTAGATCTCACCTACGGGTACGAGGTGACGTATCCCTTCGAGGTTGTGGATTGGGAAGGCGGGGGCGGGTGGATCGGAACGGTCACGTACACGGAGACCAGGCACGCACAGACTTCCGTGGGGGGTCCCGACAGCCACTATGAGACCGAGTCCACCAGCACCCTCCGCCTCGTTGCGGAAGCGGGTGAAACGACGATGCAGGACATCACCATCGACGACAGGACCTTCGTCACCGTGGTGGCCACTGTGCGCGGCGAGTACTCCAGGCAGTTTCGGTCCAGGGGCCGGCATCGTACCTACTGCGGCGCGAATGCGGGTGGCTGGCGCACCCTGAACTCCGTCATGGATGAGACGGTAAGCGGTTCGGGATCGGCGCCGGGGTACATCAGGATCACCCTGACGCAGGAGAGAGCCACCATCCACGCCGGCTCCGAGGGGAGCTTCCCCGCGCCAGGACGGAAGGTCGGCCGGGCGGAGGGCTGCCCCAGGGATTCGACGGTTCAGCAGGACCTTCAGGAGACGGTGAGGCTCGACATCGGGCTCATCGATATGATCAGAGATCCTCGCTCTCCCGACATCCTGCGGGGGAGCCGCACCAGCACCAGGCGCGAGGGCGAAGCCCGTATCACCTCCACCATGACCTGGGATCTCCGACGCAGGTAGCGCGGCGCGCGATGGGGACGTATATGGCCGATTGCGACCTTCCGGGGATGACACCCGAGCAACTGACGGGCACCGAGGCGCGCGTCCGGCGGGCGTGCGAGCAGGCCGCCGCCGCCGGCGCCGTCATCCGGTACCTGCGCGCGATCTGGGTGCCCGGCGACTGGCGCGTGATGTACCTGTTTCAGGCTCCTGACGCCCCTGCCGTGGAAGCGGTCTGCCGCGCAGCGCACATCCCGTTCCTGCGGGTCGTGGACGCCGTCGAGGGGAGTGGGGCGTAACCTTCGCGTCCAGTGCCGGGCGGGCCCGGCCCGCTACAGAAGTCTTCCCAGCATCCAGAAGCTCCCGGCCAGGACCCGTCCCGCGGCCGGTTCGCCGCCTAGCGTCTCGCGGTCGGCGAAGGCGTGCAGCCGGACACCCTGGATCGTGACCTGCATCCACCAGTACGGTGCGCCCGTGGCCGGGTTGGTGAGCAGGCGGGCCCAGTCGATGGGCGCGCTGAGCATTCCCGTGGCCTCCGTGAATGATGCGACCTCCTCGTCCGCGGCGAAGTGGGCGCTGGAGACGAAGGAGCCCAGGGGCACACGGTAGACCTCGCCGGGGGCGTTCACGTACGCCTGGGGATCGGGGTAGAGGTCGGCTTCGTGGGCCAGGGCGGCGAGCTCGACGGCGTGCACGGAGGGGAAGCGCACCAAGCGGGTCCGGGTCACCGCGTAGTTGACGAGATCGACGCGCAGCGGAAACGCCCCGGAGTAGGGCTCGTCGTCCTCGGTGGGCTCGATCCAGCCGTCGATCCAGCCCGCCAGTTCATCATCGGGATCCTCGCCGGTTCCGGTGACCGCGATCTTGTGCCTCTGCCCGGTGGCGAAGAAGGGCACCGCGCCGGTCACTTCCCCGGCGCGGTTGACAGTGCTCCAGATCTCGGGTCCGGAATCGACGGTCCAGCGGACCAACGCGCTGCCGTCCGCGGCGAGATCCCGCACGCCCGAGGAGGCGGCGCGGCGGGCCAGGGCCCAGTATTCGTCCATGCTGCGCACGGGGAAGCCCACTGCGCTGAAGTGGCTGGACATCGCTCACCTGGTGCGGGCGACCTGCACGACCTCCATGGTCGCCTCCCGCGCCTTGCTATGATAGCACTGCCATGAGGGAGAGCTCCTTTCCTCCAGGGTTCCGCTGGGGGACGGCGACCAGCGCCCACCAGGTGGAGGGCCACAACGTGCACAACGACTGGTGGGCGTGGGAGGCGCAGCGGGGGCGCATCAAGGAGAACGGACGTTCGGGGGCGGCCTGCAACTGGTGGGAACGGGCGGAGGCGGACTTCGACCTGGCGGCGGAGCGCTATCAGAACGCGCACCGGCTGTCCGTGGAGTGGAGCCGCATCGAACCCCGCCCCGGGCAGTGGGACGACCGCGCGCTGGACCGCTACCGGGAGATGCTCCGCGCCCTGCGGCATCGCGGGATCGAGCCGATGGTCACCCTGCACCACTTCACGAACCCCCTGTGGTTCGCCAACCGCGGCGGATGGGAACGCGCCGACGCCCCGCAGCTGTTCGTCCGCTACGTCGAGCGCACGGTGCCGGCTCTGACCGAATTCACCCGGCTGTGGTGCACGCTCAACGAACCGGTGCCGTGGGCGCTCCACGCCTACGTCACCGGACGGTGGCCTCCGGGACGGCGCTCGCTGCGGGCCGCCTGCCGCGTGCTTACCGCACTGGCACGCGGCCATGCCCTGGCCTACCGGGCGATCCACCGGCTTCAGCCCGACGCCCAGGTCGGGCTGGCCCACTACTTCCGCATCTTCGATCCCGCCTCGCCGCGCTCACCCTTCGACCGGTGGGTTACCGCGCTGCAGGACCGCATCGTGAACCGGTCGTTTCTCGACGCGGTGAGTTCCGGCCGGGTGCGCGCCTTCCCCTGGGTGGCGAGGATTCCGGAAGCCGCCGGCACGCTGGACTTCGTCGGGGTGAACTACTACACGCGCGACCTGGTGGCCTTCGACCTCCTGGCCCCTCAGCGTCTCTTCGGCCGCAACTACCTCAACCCCGACGCTCCCCACAGCGACGGCGGGTACGGAGAGATCTATCCCGAGGGGATGTATCGCGCCCTGCGTCTGGCCGGGCGCTACGGCCGGCCCGTCTACGTCACGGAGAACGGGCTTCCGGACGCCGACGACGACCAGCGCGGGGAGTTCATCCTGTCGCACCTGCGGGAGCTCCGCCGCGCCATCGAGGACGGCGTCGACGTGCGCGGCTACTACCACTGGTCGCTTCTGGACAACTTCGAGTGGGCCGAGGGGTGGACGCTGCGCTTCGGCCTGATCGCCGTCGATCCGACCACCCAGCGGCGCACCCCGCGCCCCAGCGCCGACCTCTACGCGCAGATCTGCCGGCGGAACGCGCTGCCCCAGGAAGCGCCTACGTCACGATAAGGGTGCCCTTTAATCCGCCCGTGTAGTGGTTGGTGCCGCCGGTCGGGAGGTGGCGGCCGATCTCGAACCGCCCCTTTCTTGATGTCTACGACCAGATCCCGGGGATGGCCGTGCCGCAGTCCGGACAACGCCCCCGATGGGGGCTGAGACGGTCGCGCAGGATCAGGTACCCTCGCCGCGCCACCAGAAGCGCCCCGCAGTGGTGGCAGAAGGTGTGCTCGTAGCGTCCCACCCGCCCCGGCAGATTCCCGGCGTAGACGTACTTCAGGCCGGCGGCTTCGCCGATCCCTGCCGCGCGGAGCAGCGTCTCCGCGGGGGTGTCGTCGGGCTCCGTCATCCTGTAGTCCTTGTGGAAGGCCGTGACGTGCCAGGGGATCAAGGGCGAGACCGAGGCGATGAACTCCGCGATGGCGCGCAGCTCGTCGCCGGTGTCGTTGAACCCGGGGATGACCAGCGTCACGATCTCCGTCCAGAACCCCAGGGCATAGACGCGTTTGATGGTGTCCAGGACGCGTTCCAGGACGCCGCCGAGGTACCGGTAGTTCCGGTCGTTGAAGCTCTTCAGGTCTATCTTGTAGCAATCGGTCCACGGCCGCAGGGCGGCCAGGACCTCGGCCGTGCCGTTGCCGTTGCTGACGTAGCCGGTGCGCAGACCGGCCTGCTTCGCTTCTTTGAAGATCGCCAGCGCCCACTCGGTGGTGATCAGGGGCTCGTTGTAGGAGCTGACCACATACGCGGCGCCCTCGCCTACCGCCAGGCGCACGATCTCCTGAGGCGAAATCTCCATCGGCTCCGTCCCTGCCACCGGATCGCGCAGCGCCTGGCTGGTCAGCCAGTTCTGGCAGTTCGGGCACCGGTAGTCGCAGCCGAGCATGCCGAAGGTGAGGGCGCGCGCGCCGGGGCGGACGTGGTAGAAAGGTTTCTTTTCGATCGGATCGCACTGCAGTGCGGCGACGTAGCCCCAGGGGACGCGCAGGACGCCGTTGTCGTTGAACCGCACCCGGCAGATCCCGCGGCGGCCGGGGAAGATGACGCAGCGGTGACCGCAGGCCAGGCAGCGAACCTTTCCCGCCCCCAGGCGTTCGTAGAGTTCCCCTTCGACCGTCAGGCGGTCGAGCAGCAGGGCCAGCGTGGGGACGGCGCGGGCCATCGGCTCTCAGACCGATTGTAGCAACGAGGAGAGAGGCTGCGCGGCCGGGATGGGCCCCGGATTACCGCCTGTCCAGGCCGAGGATGCGGCGCGCATTCCCGGCCAGGATGGCCTGCCGGTCGTCGTCGCTCAGTTCGAGCCGCCGGAGAATCGCCACCTGCTCCTTGAGGATGTGGCCGCGGTAGCCCCCGTAGGCGGTCGAGTCCGTGCCGAAGAGGATGCGTCCGGGCCCGAAGGCGCGCAGGGCGTCCCTGAACACCTGCTCCAGGGACGGCTGCCCCGGATAGTAGTCGCGCCAGTTGTTGGTCCCGGAGGTGTCCACGCAGACGTTCTCCGTGTGGTAGGCCAGAAACAGCGTCTCGCGAAAGAAGCCGGCGCCGAAGTGGGCGATGACGAAGGTGACCTCCGGAAACTCCTTCACCGCCGCGGACAGGGGCAGCGGGCTGGCAAAACTCAGATCATAGAAGGCGCCGACGGTGATGCCGAAATGGAAGAGGATGGGCAGTGCCGCCTCCGCCGCGGCCTCGTAGACCGGGTACAGCGCCCGGTCGTTGGGCAGGAACCGCTGGATCGGCGGGTAGAGCTTCAACCCGGACAATCCCATGGAGCGGAACTGGGCCACCGTCCGTCCGGCGTCGGGATGGCGCGGATCGGAGAGCGAACCCCAGCCGATCAGGCGTTGCGGGTTCATGGCCACGAACCGGGAGAGTTCCTCGTTCCCTTCGCCGACCGCAATGAACGCCCCGGCCTGGACCCCGGCCGCATCGAAGGCCTGGAGCCAGGAGCGGGCGTGGTCTTCCAGCGACTTCCCTTCCAGCTCGGCCAGACGTTCCTCGAAGGTCTTCCCCCGGACCCTGGCCGCCTCCATCGCCTTCTTCCGGTACTGCGGAAGGCGCTCGCGCTGGCGCCGGAGCATCGCCGCGGTGATCAGGTGGAGGTGGCTGTCGATGATCGTCATGGGGCCAGCGTACTGCGGGGTTTCTCAGAGCGTCAATACGAAGTCCCGCAGCGGATGTCGAGCGCTGCTCGTCGGCCCCGGCTTGCCCTGGCACGCCGGATGCTCTTTCCTCACAGCATGGGGTCGCGGATGAGACTGGACGGTGTGGAGTGCAGGACGGAGGGGCGGCAGGTCGTGGCCAGGGTCAGGCTCAGCCTGGACGACGACGTGCGCACCGGCTCCTCCAGCGCGCCGGCCGTAGGGACCGGATGGCAGCGCGCCGTGGCCGAGGCCACGCTGCAGGCGGTCGCCGCCTTCGTGGGCGGCGGTGTCGCCTTCACCCTGGACTCCGTCACGGAAATCCGGACCGGGCGTCATCCGCTGATCGTGGTGACGATCGTCGTCCACGACGGGCGTCGCGAGGTCTTCCTCTCCGGTGCCTCCCGGATCAAGGACCATCCGCCCACGGCGGTGGCGCGCGCCGTCCTCCACGGCCTCAACCGCTGGACGGAGTTCCTGCACGAGCGCGACATCACCGCCGATCCCCTCGCCGATCACTCCGGCTCGGCGATTCACTGACCAGGATCTCCTGCAGGGCCCATTCCACCTCTTCTCGGACGGCAGGATCCGTTTCGACCGCCCGCCTCCTGAGCAGGGCCTCCATCGCTTCGTTCCCCCCGATCCGGCCGAGGGCCCAGGCCGCGTGCCCGCGCACCATGGGGTCGTCGTCCTCCAGGGCCCGGCCGAGGGCGGGCAGGGCGCGGGGATCGCGCAGGTTGCCCAGGGCCACGGCGGCGTTGCGGCGCAGCCCCCGGCGCTTCGCCCGTTTGATCGCGCTGTGGCGGAAGCGCGTCTGATAGGTGGATTCGTCGATGTGCAGCAGTTCCACAAGATCCGGAAACGCCACGTCGCGCCGCGGGGCGAAGGAGGCATGCAGGCCCCGCGCGACCAGGGCGTTGTGCGGGCAGACGTCCTGGCAGACGTCGCAGCCGAAGACCCATGTCCCCAGGAGCGGCCGCAGCTCCCGCGGGATCCAGCCCCGCAGTTCGATCGTCAGATACGAGATGCACCGTCGCGCATCGACGACGTAGGGCGCGACGATCGCGCCCGTCGGACACCGGTCCAGGCAGATCCGGCACTGCCCGCACGATCCTTCCAGCGGCGGGTCCGGCGCCAGGGCCAGGTCGGTGAGGATCTCTCCCAGGAAGACATAGGACCCGAATCCGGCCTTCGTGATCACCATCGCATTCTTCCCGAACCAGCCCAGCCCGGCCCGCTGGGCCAGCGCCCGGTCCAGCAGGGGTCCGGTGTCCGCGTAGTACCGCGCCACGGCGGCGCCTCGATCCCGCAGGAAGGCGGCCAGCGCCCGGAGCTTTTCTTCCATCACCCGGTGGTAGTCGGTGCCCCAGGCGTAGGCCGAGATCCGGCCGCGCAGCCGGTCGTCGCGGGGAGGCGGTGCGTCCCACCGGTAGGCGAGGCCGACGACCACCGCCGAGCGCGTACCCGGGACGACCTCGGCGGGAGCCGCGGCCCGCGGCGCGTGTTCCGCCATGTAGCGCATCGTCCCGTGCATGCCCGAAGCGACCCACGCCGCCAGGTGCCGGTCGTGGGGTTCCAGCCGGTCGGCGGTGGTCACGCCCACCAGGTCGAATCCCAGCCCCCGCGCGTATGCCTTGACCTCCTGCGTCAGCGTCGCCTCCATCGGGTCCATTGTAGAGCCTTCGACCAGGGGAAAGAGGATAGGGGAGCAAAAGAATCCAGAAACTCTGCAATAACCTATTCCCGTTTCCGCGTCTGTAGTCTGTGAAAGCGGGTCGTCTGTGTACCCGGTGTCAAGATGAGCGATCCCTTCGAGCAGATGGTCCGGCCGCACCTGGACTTCCTCTACGGTCTTGCCGTGCGGTTGTGCGGCGACCGCACCGCGGCGGAGGATCTGGTGCAGGATGCGCTGCTCCGCGCTTTCCGGGCTTTCCCGGGGCTGCGCAACCGGGAGCGCCCGAGACTGTGGCTGACGCGGGTGCTGACCTCGGCCTTCCACGATCGGGTGCGCGCGCAGGGCGCCGACCTCATGGACCGCGAGGCGGACCGGGAGTTCGACCTGTTCGACCGCATCACGGAAGAGGATCCGTTCCCGTATTCGGATCGGGTGCACCTGGACTTCCTCGATCTCTTCGACGACGCGAAGATCCTGGAGGTGCTCCAGGCACTGCATCCCGACCTGCGCGCCGCCTTGATCCTGGCCTATGTCTACGGGTTCACGGCGAAGGAGATCGGCGAGATTCTGGAGCGGCCGCTGGGGACGGTTCTGTCCTGGCTGCACCGGGCGCGGAAGCAACTGGAGCGGGAGCTGTGGGAGTACGCGGCCGCCAGGCACCTGTTGACGTCACGGACGGAGGCGCGGGTGTGATCAGCTGCAAGGAAGCCGTCTCACGGCTGTGGACGTACCTCGACCGCAACCTCGGGCGCGTCCAGGAGCACGAGCTGGAAGAGCACCTGGGACTGTGCCGGCACTGCTGCGGGGAACTGGAGTTCGCGCGGCAGATCAGGGAGCGCCTGCGGGCCACGGCCGCGGGGAGCGAAATCCCGCCCCAGACGCGCGAGCGCCTGGAGACCTTCGTCAGGCGCCTGGGCGATGGAGGAGCGTGACCGCGATGGAGACCCACCTGCACCCTCCGGCACCGCGGACCGACGATCTGCTGGGTCAGGCGGAAATCACCGCTTCGGTGCAGCAGGCCTACCGGGCCGTGATCGGGACCCGGACCGAGGTCGCCGCCCGCCTCTATGACCCGGCCCAACTCGCCCAACTACCCCGGGGCGCCATCGAGCAGGCGTTGGGGGTGGGGAATCCGGTACGCGCCGCCGGGTTGCGCCCGGGCGAGGTGGTGATCGATCTCGGCTCCGGCGGGGGCATCGACACCATCCTGGCCGCCCGGGCCGTCGCTCCCGGCGGGGAGGCGATTGGTCTGGACATCCTCCCGGAGATGCTGGAGATTGCGGCCCGCAACGCCGCGGAAGCCGGCGTCACCAACGTGCGGTGGCTGCAGGGCCAGATGGAGGCCATCCCGCTGCCCGACGAGAGCGTGGACGTCATCATCAGCAACGGTGTCGTCAACCTCTCGCCGCGCAAGTCGCGCGTGTTCGCCGAGATGTTTCGGATCCTGCGGCCGGGCGGGCGCTTCTCCGTGGCGGACATCGTCCTGGACGAGGATCTCCCGCCGCAGATTGCCACGCATCCAGCGGCCTGGGCGGGCTGAATTTCGGGGGCCCTGGCGGAGCGTGTCTTCGTCAGCAAACTGGTCAAGATCGGGTTCGTCGAGGTGGCGCGGGGTGAGGAGTTGCCCTTCGGCGTGGAGGAGTGCAGCCAGTACCCATTGTTCACGCCGGAGCTGATCGCGCTGATGCGGCGGCTCATCCCGCCGGAGAAGCAGGCCGCGGTGGCGCGGTCGGTGATCTTCACGGCGCGGAAGCCGTAGGAGGGCTGGTCATGACCTGGGTGCGGACACTGGACACGGATGAGGTGACCGGCCGGCTGCGGCAGGTGTACGAGGCCGAGGAGGCCCGGCTCGGGTTCGTGATGGAGGCCACCAAAGCATTGTCAGCCAGGCCGGCTCTGGCCGAGGCCTTCGACGCCTTCACCGCCGCCGTGAAGGAGGCCTCGGCGCTGACGCCCCAGGAGCGGCGGCTGATCAGCCTGCTCGTGGCCCACCGGTTGAAGTCCACGTACTGCGTGCTGGTGTATGCCACGGACGTCGAGCGCGACCTCGGCGGGCTGGACCGCCTGCGGGCGGTCCTGGAGGACTACCGCCGCGCCGGCCTCAGCGTGCGCGACGTCGCCATCCTGGATTACGCGATCGCCGCGGCGGCGGGCCATCCCACCGAGGAGCACGTCGCCCGTCTGCGCGAACTGGGTCTCGACGACGGGGCCATCATCGATGTCGCGGTGTGGGCCAACCTCCGCGCCTTCCGCAGCCGGATCTACGAGGCGCTGGGGACGCAAACCGACCCGTTCTTCCTGGAGCAGCAGGATCTCGTCGAAGCGGTGACGCTGCCGGAGCGGCAGCGCATCTGAAGCGGTCTCTTCACAGTCGTCACCCCCGGGGACAGGCATGCCTGACGCTGCGGGAGAGGCCGTACATCACGCAAGGAGGGAGACCGAGATGAAGTCCACGACTCCCGCGTCACTGAACGGCGTGAACGTGCAGCAACTGGTCGACACCATCAACGCCGTCAAGTCCAACCCCGATATCGCCCGCTTCCGCTTCCGGGCGGAAACGGACTGGATCGAGGGCGGGCACTCGCGCACGAAGATCCAGGGGTTCTTTGGGGCCGGGCAGGAGGACACGTCCCGCGCCCGCCCGTTCGTCCTCGACGGCGACGAGCCGCCGGTGCTCCTCGGCACGAACGCCGGTCCCAACGCCGTGGAGGCGGTGCTCCACGCGCTGGCGTCGTGCCTGGCCGTCGGCTTCGTCTACAATGCGGCGGCCCGCGGGATCAAGGTCGAGAGCCTCGGCTTCCGGCTGGAGGGCGACCTCGACCTGCACGGGTTCCTGGGGCTGTCCGAGACGGTGCGCCCCGGCTATCAGAACATCAAAGTGACGTACCGGGTGAAGGCGGATGCGCCCCGCGAGCAGATTGTCGAACTGTGCAACTACGTGCAGAAGACATCGCCGGTGCTGGACATCATCCGCAACCCGGTTCCCGTCACCGTCGCCCTCGAGTCGTGAGGCGGGCGGGCCTGACGTGAGAGGGTGCAGCGATATTCCGCGGGGGACGGCGGGAACGACCGTCGTCCCCCGTGCGAGTTCTTCCGGCAGGGAGAAACCGCTCAGGAGGGGAGGAAAGGATGGATCCGAAGTCGCAGGCGCAGGTCGGCCCGGCAGGGAGTCGGAAGATGGCGAGCATCGAGGGGAAGAATTTCGACACACCGGATGAGACGCGCCGCCCCTTTGCCAAGGGGCGGGTCGAGGTCATACGCGTCGGAGGGCTGACCTTCTACCGCGAAACCCTGGAGCCGGGCTGGCGCTGGTCGGAGCACGTCAGGCCCGTCGTGGGCGGAACGAGCTGCCAGCGCTACCACGTCAAGATCTTCCTGAGGGGACGCCAGCGGATCCGCATGGACGACGGGACCGAGATGGAGTTCGGGCCGGGGGATGTCGCCGTCATGCATCCCGGCCACGATGCCTGGGTCGTCGGCGACGAGCCCAACGTGCTGATCGAACTGGCGGACGCGGTGAAATCGGCTCCGTAGACACCTGCGGGTGTCCGGCGGCGCCGCGCTTCAGATCCGCATCCGCGGGTCGAGCAGGTCGCGCAGGCCGTCGCCCAGGAGGTTGAAGCCCATCACGGTCAGGAAGATGGCCAGCCCCGGGTAGATCGACAGCCACGGCGCCTCGGTCAGGTAGTCCCGCCCGACCGTCAGCATCGATCCCCAGGACGGCGTGGGGGGTTGCGCGCCCAGGCCGAGGAAGGAAAGGCTGGCCTCGGCCAGGATCGCGCCGCCGATGCCCAGGGTGACCAGGATGATGGCCGGGGCGACGATGTTCGGCAGCAGGTGCCGCACGATGATGCGCCGGTTGCTGGCGCCCAGAGCCCGGGCCGCCTCGACGAACTCCTGTTCTTTCACCGCCAGCACCGCGCCCCGCACGACGCGGGCCAGGGAGGTCCAGCTCACCAGGCCCAGGGCGATGAAGACGTTGTAGAGGCTGGGGCCGATCACGGCCATGACGGCGATGGCGAAGAGGAGCCCGGGGAAGGCGAAGATGATCTCCGCCAGGCGCATGATCAAATTATCTACCCAGCGCCCGTAGAATCCTGACAGCAGGCCGAGAGCCACTCCGATCGTCAGCGCGGAGGCCTGGACGGCGATCCCCACGCCGAGCGAAATGCGCGCCCCGTGGAGGATCCGACTGAGGACGTCGCGGCCGAAGGTATCGGTCCCGAACAGGTACCGGCCGCCGGGCGGCCGGAGGTAGTCGTTCAGGTCCCCGCGCACCGGGTTGTGGGGCGCAATCCAGGGCGCCAGGACCGCCACAAGGATGAAGACGGTCACGATCGTCCCGCCGACGGTCAGGTTGCGCAGACGGCGGGCGCGTCGCCACAGCGACCGCCGGGGGGCGCGGCGGAGGGCGGCGGGGGGCGTGGCGGCCACGACGTTCATCGCCTGACCGTCCTGCTCATTCGTAGCGGATCCTGGGGTCGAGCCAAGCGTAGGAGAGATCGACGACGAGGTTCAGGATGATGAAGACCGAGGCGATGAAGAGTACGCAGCCCTGGACTACGGGCAGGTCGCGCGCGCCGATGGAATCCAGCAGCAGACGGCCCACCCCCGGCCAGGAGAAGACGCGCTCGGTGATGACCGCCCCCGACAGCAGCCCGCTGATCTGCACCCCGATGATCGTCACGATGGGGATCGCCGCATTCCGCAGGGCGTGCGCCACGATCACCCGGCGCTCGGCCAGGCCCTTGGCCCGCGCCGTGCGCACGTAGTCCTGCCGGATCACCTCCAGCATCGAGGAGCGCGTGAGGCGGGCGATCACCGCGGCCAGCCCCGTCCCCAGGGTGAGGGCCGGCATGATCAGGTACGGGTACGGCGGGCCGTAGCCCGACGGCGGAAGCCAGCGCAGCTCGACGGCGACGACGTAGATCAGGAGCAGCCCCAGCCAGAAGTTGGGGATGGAGACCCCGAAGGTGGCCAGTGAGATCGCCGCCGCGTCCAGCGCCGTATTCTGCCGCAGCGCCGCGAGCACGCCCAGGGGGATGCCGATGGCGACGGCGACGGCCAGCGCGGCCGCGGCGAGCCGGGCGGTGGCGGGAAAGCGCTCGAGGACGGTGCTCAGGACGGGCTGTTCGCTGCGGAAGGACAGCCCCAGGTCGCCCCGCAGGGCGTTGCGGAGGAACTTCAGGTACTGCACGGCGAGCGGATCGTTGAGGCCCCACTTCTCCCGGAACAGCCGCGCGGCGGTGGGATCGGTGCTGGCCATCTTCTCCTCGACCATCACCGTGACGGGATCGCCCGGGACGACGTACATCAGGACGAACGTGACCAGAGTGACACCGACGAAGACGGGGAGGGCGAGGAGGAGACGACGGGCGATGAACGCGGGGAGGCCTGTCCTCATCAACTAAAGACATGCCCGGCGGGGAAGACCTCCCCGCCGGGCGGCCGCGGAGGGCATCTAGCGTCCTCCGATCCAGACCCGGGTCATGTCCTGGACGTCCATCTCCATCGGATTCCCCACCAGGCCGTGCACGTTGGGCTGGTGCACCAGGACCGCCTTGTTGTAGTTGAAGAAGAACCACGGCGCGTCCTGCACGATCAGCTCCTCCGCCTGCTGGCAGAGCCGGATCTGCAGGGGAGATCCCGCCGCCGCGCGCTCCGCCTGGTCCAGCAGCTGGTCCACGCGGTCGTTCTTGTAGAACATGCGGTTTCCGGCCGGGCCGAAGTTGCGCGAGCGGAAGGGCCCCAGATAGCCGACACAGTTGGGCGTCCCGCCGTGGGAGAGAACGTAGGTCGGAATCTCTCCCTTCCCGGCGCGGTCCAGCACGACGCCGAAGTCCTGCTGCTGGATGCGCGTCCGCACCCCCACGTCGTTCCAGTAGCGCTGGATGCCTTCCATCCAGCGGCCGACGGTGGGACTGGTCGAGCCGTTCAACTCCAGATCGAACCCATTGGGGAAGCCGGCCTGAGCCAGCAGCTCGCGCGCCCGCTGAGGATTGTACTCGTAGCCCCGGAGGTTCCGGTTGTAGGCGGGGTGACTGGGCGGGAAGACGCCGGTGGGGGGGAAGGCCTTGTTCCCCAGGACGGTGCGCACGAGCGCCGCTTTGTCCACGGCGTAGTTCAGGGCCTGGCGGACCCGCACATCGTTGAGCGGGGGTCGGGTCACGTTGAAACCCACGTGCCGGGTGAACAGCTCCGCCACTTCGATGACGTAGGGCTGCCACCGGGGGTCCTCGGCGTAGCGGCGGTAGTTCACATCGCTCAGCAGCATGAACTCCAGCCGTCCGGTGTCGAATTCCGCCTGGGCGGTGGCCGGATCGGGGATGATGCGGAACTCGAGCGCACTGATGTAGGGTCTCCCGCCCCAGTAGTCGTTGTTCGCCCGCAGCAGGATGCTGGTGTCCTTCTGCCAGGAGACGAAGAGGAAGGGCCCCGAGCCCACCGGCCGCTGGCCGAAATCCCGGCCCAGGCGTTCCGCCTCCTCCCGGGGGACGATGTACAGGCCGAAGGCGCCGGCGAAGTTCCAGATGAAGTTGGGGTCGGGTTGCGTGATCGTGATGGCCAGACGGTAGCGGTCCAGCACCCGGATGCCGCTCACCTCGCGGGCCTGGCGGGCGATGAACTCCTGGGCGCCGACGATGCGGTCGTATCCCCGCACCTGGGGCGACGCCGTCTCCGGGGCCAGGATGCGCTCGATGCTGTACTTCACGTCGTCGGCCGTCATCTCGCGCCCGTGGTGGAATCGGATGCCCCGGCGCAGGGTGAAGGTGAAGGTCCGCCCGTCGACACTGACCGACCACGACTCCGCGGCCCGCGGGGTGAAGCGCAGCGTCCGCGGGTCGACGTCCAGCAGCGTGTCGAAGATGTTCATCCGGACCGCGTCCTGACGGACGAGGCGCGTCCCGGCGGGATCGAGGGTGGCGGGATCGCTGCTCAGCGCCCGGCGGAAGTGGCCGCCCCGCACCGGCGTCTGAGCCATCGTCGGGGGGACCGCCGCCGTCAACAGGAGAACGATGACCGCCCAGGCGCCCGGGCGCCGCAGATCGAGTTTCATCGTGCCCTCCCGTCTACATGTCGCCGTGTTCTTCGCCGCGTCACCAACCCGCCCTGCCAGGAAAGGTCTGCCCGGGGAAGGCGGGGCCGGGCCGGTTGCGAATCGTTACACGCGGAGATGTCCTCACCCTCCCTGGTCATCGCCGCCGAGCGGGTGATCGCCGAACAGGGCGATCTGGCCCCCGGCGTCGTGGAAGTCCATCGGGGGCGGATCGTCGCCGTCCGCGGCGGTCGGCCTCCCCGCAAAGCGCGCCTGGAGCGCGGTTTCCTCGCCCCGGGCCTCGTCGACCTGCAGATCAACGGCTGCGCGGGCGTCGATTTCGTCACCCTGGAGGACCCCGGCCGGCTCCGGCCCGTGCGCCGCCTCCTGCTCGCCTGCGGAGTCACCGCCTTCCTGCCCACCCTGATCACCACACCCCTGCCGGTATTGCGGCGGGCGCTGGCGTTCTGGCGGGAGGTCGCCCGCTCCGGCGGTGCGCCCCGCGTGATCGGGGTCCACCTCGAAGGTCCCTACCTCAATCCCGATTTCGCCGGCGCCCATCCCAAGGAGCATCTGCGGACGCCGGATCCCGCGGAGTTCGCCGCGTTGCTCGACGCCGCCCCCGGGCTGGTCCGGCTCTTCACCCTGGCGCCCGAACTGCCGGGTGCGGAGGAGGTGATCAGGGCGGCGCGGGCCCGCCGCATCGTGCTCAGCGCGGGGCACACCGGCGCAACCTTCGAGCAGGCCCTCCGCGCCTTTCGGGCGGGGGTGCGGATGGTCACCCACCTGTTCAACGCCATGCGCCCGCTCCACCATCGGGAACCGGGCATCGTGGGAGCGGCGCTGGCCGCCGACGGTGTGACCGCGGGCCTCATCGCCGACCTGGTCCACGTCCATCCGGCGGTGGTGCGGGCGGCCATTGCCGCCAAGGGCTGGTCGCGCATCGCCCTGGTCACCGACGCCGTGGCCGCCGCGGGGCAGGAGGCGGCGGCCGGCCGGCCGGTGGGGACTTCCTCTCTGGCGGGGCAGACGGTCACCGTCTCGGATGCCCCGCGGCTGCCCTCGGGAACCCTGGCCGGCAGCCTGCTCACCCTCGACCGGGCCATCCGCAACGTGGTGACCCTGGGGGTGCCGGTGCGCGAGGCCGTTCTGATGGCCTCCACCGTTCCGGCCTCGCTGCTGGGGCGGCGCGACCTGGGCCGGATCGCAGTGGGCGCCCGCGCCGATCTGGTGCTCTTCGACCGGAGGCTCGGGGTGCGCTCCGTCTATGTGGCCGGAGAGCGGGTGTTCCACCGGGCGCGGGAGCGGACAGGAATCCCCTCTGCGGCGACGGAATAGCGCAACGGAGCCGGGAGAGAGACTCCGGAGGTGTACAGGTGAAGAGATTCCGCATCTGCGCTCTCGGGTTAGCGGTGCTGCTCTTTGCGCTGACCGGCGCGCAGGGGCAGACCCCCGCCCCCCAGCGGGGCGGGACGATCCGGGTGGGGATCACCCAGGAGATCCTGAACCTCGACCCGCACGTCGCCACCGCCTTCTCGTCGTTCCAGGTCCTGGACCTGGTCTATGAGAGCCTGCTGCGGTTGAACCCGCGGACGCTGAAGCTGGAGCCGGGCCTGGCGCAGTCCTGGACGGTGTCCCCCAACGGGCTGGAGTACACTTTTACCCTGCGCCGCGATGTCACATTTCACGACGGCAGCGCGCTGGACGCCAGTGACGTGAAGGCCACCATCGACCGCATCCTGGACCCGGCGACGCGCTCGCCCCAGGCCAGTTTCCTCGCTCCCATCGGCGAGGTGACCATCGTCAACCCCTTCGTGGTGAAGGTGACGCTCAAGCAGGCCGCGCCCTTCTTCCTCTCGCTGCTGACGGTGCCCGGCCGCGGGATCGTCCCCGCCAACTTCGTCGACAAGGTGGGCGATCCGCGGGTCAAGACACTGGGCACCGGCCCGTACATGCTGACCGAGTTCGGTCCGGGCTCCGTGCGCCTCACCCGCTACGAGCGGTACTGGCGGAAGGACGCGGCGGGAAACCGCCTGCCCTACGCCGATGCCGTCATCTATCGGGTGATCCCCGATCCGGCCACGCTGCGCGCCGCGGTCCGCGCCGGCGAGGTAGACCTGATCATCGGCTTCGGGGTGGACATCACGGCCGCCCGGGCCCTGGCCGGGGTGAGCGACCTCCGGATTATGTCGGTGCCGGACCTGTCCTACAGTCTCGTGGGGATCAACGCCGGGAAGGCCCCCTTCAGCGATGTGCGGGTCCGCC
Organism: Armatimonadota bacterium; assembly: GCA_031459765.1. NCBI lineage: Bacteria > Bacillati > Candidatus Sysuimicrobiota > Candidatus Sysuimicrobiia > Candidatus Sysuimicrobiales > Candidatus Kaftiobacteriaceae > Candidatus Kaftiobacterium > Candidatus Kaftiobacterium secundum. The sequence continues at coordinate 485,151 of JAVKHY010000001.1, forward strand.
AGGCGATGAGCCTGGCCACCAACCGCGAGCAGATCGTCCAGGTCGTCTACGGCGGGCGGGGCACGGTGGGCGGCCCCATTCCCCCCACCCTGGAGGAGTGGCGGCCGGTGCCGGCCCGCAACCTGCCCCTGTACCAGCCCGATCCGGCCCGCGCCCGGCAGCTGCTCCAGCAGGCCGGGGTCAATTTGCCCGTCGCCGTCAAGATGATGCCGATCCCCACGGTCCCCGAGGCCGTGCAGATGGCCCAGGTGCTCAAGGAGCAGTGGGCGGCGGCCGGCTTCACCGTGGAGATCGAGCAGGTGGACTTCGCCACCTTCCTGGCGCGCTGGCGCGGCAGCCAGTTCGACACCTTCGTCTCCCTCAACGGCGGCGCCGTGGACCCGGACATCCACCTCTACCGGCACATCCACTCCACCGGCAGCACCAACGTCTTCAAGTTCAAGGACGCCGCCATCGACCAGCTCCTGGACCAGGCCCGGGCCACGGCCGATCCGGCGCGGCGGGCGGAGCTGTACACGAGGCTGCAGCGGGCCATCGCCGAGCAGATCCCCTTCCTGTTCGTGGCCTACGCCGACCTGTTCGCCGTGGCGCGGACGCAGCTCAACGGGTTCGTGCTGTCGTCGACCAGGTCGATGACGCCGCTGGCGGAGTCGTGGCTGAGCAGGTGACGCCCGGAGCCACAGGGCCGTCAGTCCAGGTCTTTCAACCCGCGTAGCCGGGAGCGGCTTCTCGCCAGGGGCGAAAAGCGTACCGGGCGCGTCCGACGCAATCCCCTCCCGCCGGAGGAGGGGATGGCGTCGTTTCAGGTGCAAAGGAGCACAGCGGGATGCAGAGGTACGTCGCGCAGCGGCTGCTGCTCCTGATCCCCGTCCTCCTGGTCATCTCGGCGCTGGTGTTCTCGCTGATGCACCTCATCCCCGGGGATCCGGCGCAGGTCATCCTCGGTTTCGAGAACACCGACCCCGTTCAGCTGGAGGCGGTGCGCCGCGACCTGGGATTGGACCGGCCCGTCTACGTGCAGTACGGCCGCTGGCTGTCCCGGGTCGCCCGCGGGCAGTTCGGCACGTCGGTGCGCACCGGGCGGCCCATCGGGACGCTGCTCGGGGAGGCGCTGCCGTTCACCATCGAGCTGGCGCTGTACGCGGTCCTGCTGGCGATGCTCATCGGGATCCCGGTCGGCACGCTGGCCGGGACGACGCGCTCCCGCGCCGCTGACGGAGCGATGCAGACCCTGACGCTGCTGGGGTTGTCCCTGCCCGCCTTCTGGGTCGGGGCGATGTTCATCTTGCTGTTCAGCGTCCACCTGCGCTGGTTTCCCGTCCTGAGCTATCCGCCGCTGGCCACCGACCCGCTGGCCAACCTGCGCGGGTTCTTTCTCCCGGCGTTGACCCTGGCCGTGCCCAACGCCGCGGCCATCGCCCGGATGGTGCGGGCCTCGATGGTCGCCGTGCGGGGAGAGGAGTACGTCAAGGCGGCGCGGGCCAAGGGGTTGAGCGAGGTCCTTGTGGTCCGGCGCCATATGCTGAAGAACGCCCTCATCCCCGTCGTCACCCTGATCGGCATCGTCACGGGGTACCTGCTGGGCGGCGCCATCGTCGTGGAACAGGTTTTCGCCATCCCCGGCGTCGGACGGATGGGACTGCAGGCCATCGTGCAGCGGGACTACCCGGTCCTCCAGGCCGTGGTGCTCGCCGTCGCCGGGCTCTTCGTGCTGGTCAACCTGGTCGTGGATCTGATCTATGTCCTCCTCGATCCCCGAATCCGCTATTCGTGATCGCGTCGCCTGGGGCGCGGCGCGGGTCGCTCCCGGACGCCGCGGTCTGGTCACCTTTGTCGTGCGCTCGCGGAAGTTTGTCGTCGGATCGAGCATTCTGGCCGTCGTCGTGCTGGCCGCCCTGCTCGCCCCCCGCCTGGCGCCCTATCCCGTCACCGAGATGCACGCCCTGGACCGCTTCGCCCCGCCCGGGAGCCGGTACTGGCTGGGCACCGACTTCTTCGGACGGGATCTGTTCAGCCGCATTCTCTTCGGCTACCGCACCTCGCTGCTGGTCGCCGCTCTATCCGTGGCCTTCGCCATGACCGTGGGCAGCGCCCTGGGCGTGGTGGCGGGCTACGCCGGCGGGGGTATCGATACCGCGCTGATGCGCGCCATGGATATCCTCTTCGCCTTTCCCGTGCTGCTGCTGGCCATCGCCATCGTCGTCGTGCTCGGCGCCGGTACGCTGACCACGGTGTTGGCCATCGGGATCGTCTACGTGCCCATCTTCGCCCGCATCGCCCGGGCCCCGACCCTGGTGGTGCGGGAGCAGGCGTACGTCGAAGCGGCCCGGGCCCTGGGCCAGCGGACGCGCCGGATCCTCCTGCGCCACGTCCTGCCCAACGTGAGCACGCCGATCTTCGTCCAGGCCACGATCAACCTGGCCACGGCCATCCTCTTCGAATCGGCGCTGAGCTTCCTGGGGCTGGGCACGCAGCCGCCCTATCCGTCGCTGGGGCTGATGGTCAGCGAGGGACGCAACTACCTCGAACTCAGCCCCTGGCCCTCGGTCTTTCCGGGTCTGGCCATCGTGTTGGTGGTGCTGGGCTTCAACCTCGTGGGCGACGCCCTGCAGGAGATCCTCGACCCGCGCCTGCGGCAGACCTGGGCGGGCTCATGATCACGCTGCGCAGCGGGACACCCGAAGAGGCGGAGCTCGATCCCGGGCGGCTGGCGGCGGTGGAGGCCCTCCTGGCCGAAGGGGTGCGCGACGGCGTCTTCCCCGGCGCCGTCGCGCTCGTCGCCCGCGGCGGGGTGGTGGGATGGCAGCACGCGGCAGGATGGGCGCAGCTCACCCCCTCCCAGCGGCCGGCCGCCCCGGACACCATCTACGACCTCGCCTCGCTGACCAAGGTCACCGCAGCGCTGCCGGTGGCCCTGGCCCTGGTGGACCGGGCGCTGCTGGATCTCGATGCGCCGGTGCGCGCTCTGCTCCCCGAGTTCACCGGAGGGGCCCGGGACCTGGTGACCTTCCGCCACCTGCTGGCCCACACCTCGGGACTGCCCGCCTGGCGCGCCCTCTACCTGCGGGCCGCGGCGCGGGCGGAGGTGCTCCGGGTGATCTGCGACGAGCCGCTCGTCGCCGACCCCGGCGCCCTCGTCGAATACTCCGACCTGGGGATCATCCTGCTGGGGTTTGCCATGGAACGGGCCCTGGGGGTCCGCATCGATGCGCTCGTGCGCGAGTACGTCACCGCCCCGCTCGGGCTGCGGGAGACGATGTACACGCCGCCCCCGGAGCTGTGGGGGCGTTGCGCGGCCGCCGAGGTCGGCCACAGGTACGAGCGGGAGAAGGTGGGCGAAGAGGGCCGGGAGCACTCCTGGCGCGAGGAGGTGCTGTGCGGCGAGGTGCACGACGGGAACACCTACTATGCCATGGAGGGGGTGGCCCCACACGCGGGGTTGTTCTCGACCGCCCGGGAGGTGGCGGAGGTGGCCTTCCAGTGGCTGCGGCCCGGCGGCCTGCTCAGCGCCGCGGCGGTTGCCGACGCCACCACGGACCAGCGCGCCGGCGCGGCGGGGTATCCCCGGGGGCTGGGATGGGTTCTCCACCACGAGGGGGTCTTCTTCGACGCCTTCGGCCCCCGGTCGTTCGGGCACACCGGATTCACCGGCACTTCTGTGGCCGTCGATCCCGATCAGGACCTTGTCGCCGTGCTGCTGACGAACCGGGTGCACCTGGGGGGATCGAACACGAAGATTCAGGAGTTCCGTCCGCGCTTCCACCGGGCGGTGCGGGAGGCGCTGCGCTGATGATCCTGGTCGGGGTGGACGCGGGAGCCACCACCACGCGCGCCGTCGCCTCGGAGGACGGGCGTCTGGCGGGCCGGGCCACCGCCGGATCGGGGAATCCGCACAACGCCGGCGTGGGGGCGGCGGCCGAGGCGATTGTGCAGGCCGTGCGCCGGGCCGCCGGGGGGCGGGCGGCCGACCTGGTTGTGGCGGGGGTCGCCGGGCTGGAGGACCCCAGGATCAAAGAAGGCCTGCACTCGGCGCTGGCCGCCAGCGGCTTCTCGCAGCAGTTTCACATTTCCTCGGACGCGCTGATCGCCCTCGACGGGGCGTTTCTGGGCGGGCCGGGCATCATCGTCATCTCCGGAACGGGGTCGGTGGCCTGGGGGCGGAACGAGCGGGGGGAAGAAGCCCGCTCCGGCGGGTGGGGGCACGTAATCGACGACGCCGGCAGCGGGTACGACATCGGACGGTCGGTGCTGCGGGCCGTCCTGCGCGCGCACGACGGGCGAGGGCCGGCGACGATCATGACCTCCAAGGTCTTCGAGACGCTGGGCGTCCGCCTGCCGGAGCAGATCGTCGGCGCGGCGCGGGAGATGTCCCCTCCGCAGATGGCCGCCCTGGCGCCGATCGCCCTGGAAGCGGCGGCGGAGGGCGATGCCGTGGCGAGGGAGATCCTCGCCGTCGCCGGCCGGGAGCTCGCCGCGACGGCGGAAGCGGTGTGGCGGCAACTCGGGTTCGCGGGTCCGCATCCTGTGGCCGGCATCGGCGGGGTGTTCAGCCACGCCGGGATGCGCGAGGCGTTCGTCGAGGCGCTGCGCGGGCTGTGCCCCGAGGCGGTGTTCACCCCGCCCCGCCTGCCGCCCGTGGGCGGGGCGCTGTGGCGCGCCTTTGCGATGCGCGGCCTTCGGCCGCCGGAGGCGCTCATCAGGCAGGTGGCGGAGGGCGATCGATGAGCGACAACCCGTCGGGGAGGAACGACTTCGGCGATCTCGTCACGGAGAGGCGGAACCCCCGCTCGATGCGGCTCGACGTGATGAGCACGGCGGAGATTGTCGCGCTGATCAACGACGAGGACGCCACCGTCGCCGCCGCCGTGCGCGGGGCCCTGCCCGAGATCGCGCGCGCCGCGGACCTCATCGCCGACCGCCTGCGGCGGGGCGGCCGGCTGTTCTACGTCGGGGCGGGCACCAGCGGGCGGATCGCCATGCTTGATGCCGCGGAGTGGACGCCGACCTTCGGCACCGATCCCGGGCTGGTCCGCGCCGTCGTCGCCGGGGGCGCCGAGGCGACCATCGCGGCGGCCTCCGCGCTGGAGGACGATGCGGAACAGGGCGCGCAGGACCTGGCCGTCCACGATCCGGTTCCATCTGATGTGGTGGTCGGGATCGCCGCCAGCGGCCGGACTCCGTACGTGCTGGGCGCGCTGCGGAAGGCCAGAGCCGCCGGCGCGGCGACGATCGCCCTCTGTTCCAACGCCAACACGCCGATGGCGGAGGAAGCCGACCTGGCCATCGTCGTCCTCACCGGTCCCGAGGTGCTCACGGGATCGACGCGGATGAAGGCCGGGACGGCGCAGAAGATGGTGCTGAACATGCTGAGCACCGCGGCGATGGTCCGCCTGGGGAAGGTGTACAGCAACCTCATGGTGGACATGGTCCCGGCGAACGAGAAGCTGCTCCACCGCGCCCGGCGGATCGTCGCCGAGGCGGCGGGCGTCTCGCCCGCCCAGGCCGCGCAGGTGCTGGAGGCCGCAGGCAACCACGTGAAGACGGCGATCGTCATGGCCGTCCTCCGCTGCGGGCGGGACGAAGCCCGGGCGGCGCTGGAGCGGGCCGGCGGCATGGTGCGTATCGCCCTGGAGGCGCGGCGGCCGTGATACGCACCTGGCCGGCGGCGGCCGACCGCCTGGTGGTGGTCGGGCTCATCTCCGGAACCTCCGTGGACGGGATCGACGCCGCGGTGGTTGAGGTGACCCGCCGCCCGGACGGCGGAGTTACCGCGCGCACCCTGACCGCCATGACGCGGCCCTATCCGCCTGACATGCGCGAGCGGATCCTCGGCCTGTGCCGCCCCGACGCGCCGCTGGAGGAGGTGTGCCGGGCGAACTTCGACGTGGCCGCGGAGTTTGCCCTGGCCGCGCAGGAGGCCCTGGAGGCGGCGCAGCGGGTCGGCCTGCGCCGCGAGGATGTCGACCTCATTGCCTCGCACGGGCAGACGATCTGGCACATCCCCCGCCACAGCACGCTGCAGATCGGCGAGGCCGCGGTCATCGCCGAGCGCACCGGCTTGCCCGTGGTCAGCAACTTCCGCGCGCGCGACGTTGCCGCCGGCGGTCACGGTGCGCCGCTCGTTTCTTATGTCGACTACGTTCTCTTCCGCGATGCCGCGCGCGGCCGGGCCCTGCAGAACCTCGGCGGGATCGGCAACGTCACCTGGATTCCGGCCGGCGCCGGGCCCTCCGACGTCCTGTCCTTTGACACAGGGCCGGGCAACATGCTGATCGACGGGGTGGCCCGCCTGGCCGCGGGGCGGGAGCGCGACGACGGCGGCGCGCTGGCCGGGCGGGGACGCGTCCACCCGCAGCTGCTGGAGGAGCTGCTGGGCGACCCGTACTACAAGGAACCTCCGCCCAAGACGACGGGACGCGAGAAGTTCGGCGAGGCCTGCGCCCGGATGGTCCTGGCGCGCGGGCGGGCGCTGGGGGCGGGCCCGGAGGACCTCCTGGCGACCGTGACGATGCTGACCGTCCGGACGATCGCCGACGCCTACCGCGCCCACCTGCCCGGCGTGCAGGAGGTCGTCCTCAGCGGCGGGGGCGTCCACAACGCCACATTGGTCCGCTGGCTGCGGGAGGCCCTGTCTCCCGCACCGGTGATCAGCAGCGCGGAGTACGGCGTCGACCCCGACTTCAAGGAAGCCGTGGCCTTCGCCGTGCTCGGCGCGCAGACGGCCTGGGGCCGACCCGGCAACCTCCCCGCCGCCACGGGAGCCTCGCGGGCCGTCATCCTCGGCGACCTCACGCCGGCCTAGTTCCTTCCTCCTCCGGTCCATCCCGGTCGGAAAAGATCAGGTCTCGACCCGATCTCTCCGGCATCGTTCCGGGTAGAGAAGGACAGTAGCGTCGGTTATCCCTGTCGGTTTGGGGAAGGATTGATGGAAGATGCTCGTCCGCCGCCCTCTCCTCGCTCTTACGGCCGTCTTCCTCCTGGCGATGCTGGCCGGCTTCCCTGCGGCGCCGGCGCGGGCCCAGTACGAAGACCTCATCGCCCAGGTGAAGCCCGCCGTGGTCCTGATCCAGGTGACCCACGCCCTGGGCGGGCGCGGACACGGCTCGGGGTTCGTCTACGATCCTTCCGGCTTCATCCTCACCAACCACCACGTCGTGGAAGGGGCGGCGCAGATCACGGTGCGGCTGCAGGACGGCCGCACCTTTCCGGCCCGGGTCGTGGACTACGTCCGGCGCGCGGAGTACTCGTGTCCGCCGCAGGTGGCGCGGATGGTCGATGCCGCGGTCCTGAAGATCGACGCCACGGACCTCAAGGCCATCCCGCTGGGCGATTCGTCGTCGCTGCGGCAGGGACAGGAACTGCTGGTGCTCGGCTATCCCGGCGGGGTCGGGACGGAGGAGGTGAGCGTGACCCGGGGCATTGTCGGGGCGCTGCGCAGCGGATGGTTCCAGACCGACGCCACGATGATGCCGGGCAACAGCGGGGGCCCGGCGGTCGACCGGCAGGGCAGAGCGGTCGGGCTGGTCGCTTTCGGCACCGGCCAGTACTTGAAGATCGGCGGCGTCATCGCCATCAACGAAGTGCGGGCCATGGCCGCCGCCGCCCTCTCTCCCGACGGTCCCCGGACGCGCCAGGTCCTCGTCAGCGGCCGGGAGTTCGTTGCGGCCATGGAGGTAGGCCGCCGGAAGACCCTGCGCCAGACCGCCGAGGCTCCGGGGATGCGCACGTCGGTGTCGGAGTACAGCTCGGAGGTGACGCAGGTTCAGGAGTTCGCCGGCGCGTTGCTGGCGACGATCCGCACGGGCCAGGACCGTGAAATGCGCGAGCTGCTGGATGCCGACGGCCTGTTCATCGTCGGCATCTCCGGCGACCGCCACTGGAAGCACTCCTTCCGCGAGCCCTGGACCCTGCTCTCGTTCCCCCTGTGCCCCGGCGTCGGATGGCGGAGCCAGGTCGGCATGCAGGAGCTCTCCGACGGCACCATCCGGCAGATGACGATCTCCGCCCGGGTGGAGGCGGTGGGTGAGACGGTGACGGTCCCGGCCGGGACCTTCTCCGGAACGGTGAAGATCGTCGAGGCGTACGAGATCGTCGATCTTTCGGGTCGGAAGCCGCCGATCCGCCAGCAGGAGACGGCCTGGTGGGCCCAGGGCGTCGGCGCGGTGAAATCCGTGACGGTGGACGCCGCCACCCAGCAGCGCTGGACCGACGAGCTGGTGTCGTCCAGTACCGTTGCGGCCGCGCCCCCGGCGCCTCCGCCCACCCCCGCCCCTTCGCCCTCCGCCCCGACCGTCCCCGCGCCCTCGGCCCCGGGCCCGTCGACGGAGCCCGGAGCGCCGGCGGCCCGCCCGCCGGCCCCCAACGACCGGGTCATCGTGCCCGGCGAGCGCGTGGGGGCCGTGCGCATCGGCGATCCTCTGGACCGGCTCTTCGAAACGCTGGGAGAAGTCCCCACGGTGTCGGGGTCCCAGCGTCCCGGACAACCCTCCGGCTGGATCCGGTACCAGTGGCGGAACAGGGTGTACGCCTACGTGGAGAAGGACCGGCGGCTGATCACCGAGGTGGGGGTCTGGGCGCCGAACCCCGGCGAGATCGCGCAGCCGCCCTTCCGCATGGCAAACGGGATCGGCCTGGGCAGCACGGAGGGCCAGGTGGTGGCCGCCTTCGGCCGGCCCCCCAAACGGCAGGAGGGGGCGCGCCACGTCATCTACATCTACAGCCCTCAGGGAGTCGCCTTCTTCATCGGGACGAATCCGGGCTATGCCTTCAACGGGCAGGTGTACGACATCTTCGTCTTCCCGCCGGGCACGTACTGAGTCGAACAGGAAACTCATCGAGGTCTGCGGCCCGCCGCCCCCGGCAACGAGTATAGTGAGGGACAAGAGGCGCATGCGGTCGCAGACGGCCGACCTCGTCGGCCAGCATTTCATCGTCGATTTTTCCGCTCCCGAGGTCACGCCCGACCTGGAGCGTCTGGTGCGCGAGGGGCGCATCGGCGGGGTGATCCTCTTCGCCAAGAACATCCGCTCCGCCGCGCAGGTGCGCACCCTGACGGCCGACCTGCAGCGTCTGGCGGCGGACGCCGGGCTGCCGCCGCTGTTCGTGACGGTCGATCAGGAAGGCGGCGTCGTGGCCAGGCTGCACGAAGGGTTCACCGTCTTCCCCGGGGCGATGGCCCTGGGAGCGACGGGACGGCCGGAGGACGCCGCGACCGCCGGCCGCGTCACGGCGCAGGAACTGCGGGCGCTCGGCATCAACGTCAACCACGCCCCCGTGCTGGACGTCAACACGAACCCCGCCAACCCGATCATCGGGCCGCGGGCCTTCGGCGACGACCCGCACGACGTGGCGCGGTTCGGGATCGCCTACCTCCGGGCCCTGCAGGCCGCCGGCGTGCTGGCCACCGTCAAGCACTTCCCCGGTCACGGAGATACCGTCCTCGACTCCCACCTCGACCTGCCCACGGTGGGGAAGGATCTGCGGCGGCTCCGGGAGGAGGAGCTGTACCCCTTCCGGGAGGCCGTCCGCGCCGGCGCCGACGGTCTGCTGTCGGCGCACATCGTCTATCCCGCCCTGGACGCCTCGCGTCCGGCCACGCTCTCCCCGCGGGTGATGCGGGACCTCCTGCGCGGCGAGCTGGGCTTCGAGGGTGTGGTCATGACGGACTCGATGGCCATGAAGGCCATCGCCGACCGCTGGTCGCGGGGGGCGGCCGCGGTGGAGGCCCTGCGCGCCGGATGCGACCTCATCCTGGCCTGCGGGTCCCGCGAAGAGCAGTGGGCGTCCATCGAAGCCGCCCGGCAGGCGGTCGCCGACGGGAGGCTCGATGCCGGCATGATCGAGCAGAGCGGCGCGCGGATTGCCGGAATCAAGGCGCGGTATGCGCGCCCCTCCTCCGGGGACGGCGGGGCCACCGGGACGGCCTGGCCCCTGGCCCAGGCCATCGCCGACCGCGCCGTGACCCTGGTGCGAAACGACGCCGGACGCATCCCGCTGGGATCCGGGCGTGTCGCCGTGATCGCCGTAGGCGACCGCACCTGGGAGGACCGCTTCCCGACGCTCGGTGAGGAGCTGGCCCGGGCGGGGCCGGGGGTCGTCGTCGTCACGTCGCTGGACGAGGTCCTCAATGGCACCTGGGACACCGTTGTGGCCGCCAGCCTGACCCTGCGCGCCGCCGAAGGAGTGGAGGCGGTGCGCGCCCTGCACCGGCATCTCGGTGACCGGCTGGTCGTGGTCGGGATCGGGAGTCCGTACGAGTTGCTGCGGTTTCCCGAGGTCTCGACCTACCTGGCCGCCTACGGGCCGGATCCGGCCAGCGTCCGCGCCGCGGCGAAAGCCCTGACCGGCGCCCTGACGCCTTCCGGCCGCCTGCCCGTGGCCCTGCCCGGCCTGCATCCCCGCGGGTGGGGCGTCAGCGCACGCGGGTAACCTTGCGCAGTCCCCGCGGCCGGTCGGGATCGAACCCTCTGGCCAGGGCCAGGTGCGCGGCGAACAGCTGCAGCGGGACGATGTAGACGTGGGGGCTCAGCACCTCGTCCACAGGTCCCGGGGCGGGCAGCAGGGTGCGGGCCGGCGCCCGGAGGGCCGGGCTGGAGGAGACCGCGATCACATCCGCGCCGCGGGCGCAAAGGTCGTGCGCCACCCTGGTCAGGTGGGGCCGCGTCCGTCCGGGAGGCGCGATCACGATCACCGGGAAGCGCCGTTCCACCACGGCGATCGGACCGTGCAGCAGGTCGGCTGACGACAGCGGTTCCGCCGCGATATAGCCCGTCTCTTTGAGCTTCAGCGCCGCTTCCCTGGCCGTGGCGTAGTTGTAGCCGCGCGACGTCACGATACAGCGTTCGATCCCGCGATAGCGGTGGGCGGCGTTCTGGAGCACTTCCTCGGAGGCCAGCGCCCGCCCGACCAGGTCGGGGAGGAGGCGGTGGCGGTCGAGGAGGCGGCGGTCTTCCGCCACGGCCCCGACCAGGAGGCTGAGGATCGCCAGCTGCGCCGTGTAGGTCTTCGTCGCCGCCACGCTGCGCTCCGGACCGGCGTGGAGCAACAGCGTGCTGTGCGCGGCGCCGGCCAGCGGGGAGCGACCGTCGTTGGTGATGGCGATGGTGCGCGCGCCGGCCCCGCGGGCCGCCCGGAGGTACTCGACGATGTCGGGTGAGCGACCGGACTGGGACAGCCCCATGACAAGCATCCCCCGCAGCCGCGGGACGCGCCGGTAGAGCGTGACCACCGACGGCGAGGCCAGGGAGACGGGGATACGCAGAACCGTTTCGATGAGATAGTGGCCGTACAGCGCGGCGTTGTCCGAGGAGCCGCGCGCCGCCAGCACGACGCCCAGGGGAGGATGGCGGCGCAGCCCGGCGGCGACGGCCTCCACGGAGCGCCGTTCCCGGTCCAGCAGCCGGGCCAGGACCTCCGGCTGCTCCCGGATCTCTGCGATCGTCAGCGTTCCCTTCACGGTTGTTCCTCCGCTGGATAATGTTAGAACAAGGGGCAGGGTTTCCCCGTAGAGGGGAGAAGGCGGCGGGGAGTCGAAGGAGGCGGCCCATGGCGACACTCACCATTCGAACGGCGGCGCTCCTGGCCCTCGTCCTGGCCGTGGCGGCGGCGGCGCCGGCCGCGCCCCGGGCGACGATCGAGTTCTGGACGATCTCCCTGCAGCCGTTCTTCACCGACTTCGTGCAGGGCCTCGTCGCCGGCTACGAGCGGGCCAACCCCGGGGTGCAGGTCCGGTGGGTGGATGTGCAGATGCAGGCCATCGAGCAGAAGCTCCTGGCCGCCATCGCCGGGGGCGTGCCGCCCGACGTCGTCAACCTGAATGTGGAGTTCACGGTACGCATCGCGGAGAAGGGGGCCCTCCTGGACATGGACGGCGCCGTCCCCGCCGCCGATCGGGCCAAGTACTTCGAGGGGTTGTGGACCAGCGCGCGGTACCGCGGCCGCAGTTACGGCATCCCCTGGTACATCGCCCCGCCGGTCCTCTTCTACAACAGCGACCTCTTCAAGCACGCCGGGTTGGATCCTCTGCGGCCGCCGGCCACCGAGGAGGAGATGATCGAGGCCGCCCGGCGGATCAAGGACCGCACCCGGACCTACGGCTTCATGCCGCTGATCGACGGCACGCGCCTGATGCACCGCTTCCTGGAGAACGGGCTGCCGATGTTGAGCCCGGACGGCAGGCGCGCCGTCTTCAACTCCCCGGCCCACGTCGCCTACCTGGCGAAATACGTTGACCTGTTCAAGAAGGACTACTTCCCGGACGACACGCTGCGCCGCGGGTTCGCCGGCGCGGTGGAGCGCTACAGCGCCGGCCAGCTGGGCATGCTGCTGGTGGGACCGCAGTTCCTGCTGCGGATCAAGGAGAGCAACCCGGAGGTCTATGCGAAGACCTTCGTCGGCCCCTACCCCATGGGCGGGGGGAAGGTGATCCACACCGGGCTGATGGTGCTGGCCGTGCCGAAGACCAGCCGGAATGCGGCGGAGGCGGTGAGGTTCGCCCTCTACGTCACCAACGACGAGAACCAGCTGGCCTTCTCCAAACTCCCCCTCACGGTGCTGTTCCCCTCCACGAGGAAGGCCGCGGCCGACCCCTTCTTCAAACAGCAGGGCGCCGGGCCGGAGTGGAAGGCGCGGGCCATCGCCGCAGACGAGCTGAAGTTCGGGCGGGACCTCACCGTGGTCGTAGCCAATCAAAGCGAACTCTACAAGATCTTCCGGGAGGCCGTGGAGAGCGCGTTCTTCGGGAAGATGAGCCCGAAGGAGGCGCTGGACTGGGCCGTCCGGGAGTGGAATGCCCGGCTGTAGCCCGCCCGCCCGCAGGCGGGGGATCGTTCTCCTCTTGCTGATCCTGGCCGCGGCCGCAGGGTCGCCCGCTGTCGGGGCCCCCGGTCGCGCCGTGCCGGACGCCTATCTGCCCGCGCCCGCATCCGGCGATCTGCTGCCGGTCCCAAAGGAAGCGACCATCGGCAGGGGATCCTTTGCGCTCTCTTCCGCGACGCGGATCGTCGTGGCCGACGGCGCGACGGACGAGGACCTCTTCGCCGCGCGGGAGCTCAACGAGGAACTGCGGGCCATGGGGGCTCCCGCGCTGCAGGTGGTCCGAGAGCGGGAGGTCTCCGGTCCCGATGGCCACGTCCTCATCGGGCAAAACTCCGCCCACGCCTTGCTCCGCCGGGCGTTGGGTGATGCGGCGCCCGTCGCCCGTCCCGAAGGGTATCTGTTGCGGGTCACTCCCTCGGCCGTTGTCGTCGCCGGGGCGGACCGCCGCGGCACCTTCTACGGCGCGCAGACGCTCCGCCAGTTGCTGCGGCGCGGGGCGGGGCGCAGTATCCCCGAAGCCGTGATTCGCGACTGGCCCGACCATCCCATCCGCGCCGTACACCTCCTGCTGGACAACGCCTCCGACCCCTTCCACATCGACCTCATCGACCGCATCCTGGCGCCCTACAAGTTCAACACCATCGTCGCCGAGGCCGAGCACGTGCAGTGGGAGAGCGGCCGTCCCTGGTGGAGGCCGGATTCCCGGGGGGCGACGAAGGCGCAGGTCCGTCGGCTGCTGGAGGCCGCCCGGGAGCACCACATCCAGGTCATCCCGCTCGTGGCGACGCTCGGCCACAGCGAGTGGGTCTTTGCCGGGTTGCAGGACGAGACGCTGTGCCCCCGGCTCGCCTACAGTCCGCGGGGAGAGGTCACCTGCGACCGCGGGCGCGGGGTGTTTCCCGCCGTCTACGATCCCACCAGGCAGTTCACGGTGGAGGGCCGGACGACCACGCTCAACGAGGCCCTGATCGTTCCCGTCCTGAAAGAGGCGGTGGATCTGTTCAGACCGCAGTACCTGCACCTCGGCCACGATGAGGTCCGCGGACCGTCCGGGCTGCGCTACGAGATGGCGCTCTACCTTCGGGACGTCATCGCGCTGGCCGGCGAACTGCGCGCCCTGAACGTCCGTCCGATGATTTGGGGCGACGTCCTGTGGGAGCGCAGGGCCGAGGCCACGGCCCAGCCGCAGTACAGGGACCTGCCCCCGGACCTGGTGATCGTGCCCTGGAAATACGAAGAGGTTCGGGACTACCCCGAGCTGGCCTACTTCCGCCAGGCCGGATTCGACGTGCTCGGCGCCACCTGGTACCGGACGGCCAACAACCACTTCTTCAGCCGCGCGGCGAGGGCGGCCGGGGCCCTCGGCATGATCCGCACCACGTGGACCGGGTCCTTTCAGAACCGCGCGGCGCTCGGTCGCGCCTACCAGCAGCTGTATACCTACCTCACCGCCGCGACCTATTTCTGGACGGCGGACCGGCCGGCCCCCGACCGCGCGCCGTCCGATGGCGAGTTGAGCCGGCGGTTTGCGGATGCCTGGACCCGGGGGACGTCGGTCCCGGAGCAGTCATCAGGCACCTTGCTGGACCTCTCCCCCGTCGCCAACCAGCGGCACATCGACGACGACGGGAAGGGCTGGCTGGGCAAGGGGCGCGACTACGACCTGCGCGCGCTCCGGCCGGGCCGCCGGCGACTCGGCGGCGTGCTGTTTGAGGTGCTCGATCCCGCCCGGAACCGGGGCCGGAGCATCATCATGCTCAGGGGCGAGCGCGACGTGGCCGCCTCCCTGCCCGAGCGGGTGACGGTGCGGTTCGGCGGGCGCGCCGCCTGCCTGGTGTTTCTCCACACCACGCTGGACCGGGCGGTCACCTTCGGCGAAGTCGTCGGCCGCTACACCATGGTCCTGGCGGACGGCCGCCGTGTGGCGCTGGAGCTCAGGTACGGGCAGAACATCAGTAGCTGGTTGGCGGATGCGGAGAGAGGAATCCCGTCCATCGAACAGGAAGTGGCCTGGACAGGCCGGACGGTCGCGGGCAACGATGTGCTGCTGACGATGGTCCGCTGGAAGCACCCCCAGCCCGAGGTGCCCGTGCAGTCCATCGAACTGGCCAGCGCCGGCGGCCGGGCCTCTCCGGCCGTCTTCGCGATCACGGCGCTGGACCGATGCCCGTGAAGCGGCGCGCCACCCTCGTCGCCTACCTCTTCCTGTTGCCGGCACTCGGGCTGCTCGCGGTCTTCACCTTCTACCCCGTGATCTACGGGACCGTCCTCAGCCTGTTTGAGTACGACATCATCAACCCGCCGCGCTACGTGGGGCTGCAGCAGTTCCGGCGGTTGCTGGGCGACCGCTACTTCTGGATCGCCATTGCGAACTCGGCGAAGTACATCCTGGTTGTGCCGGTCATCCAGCTGGGTTCGATCCTGCTGGCCGTGCTGGTGAACCGGCGGCTGCGGGGCATCGGGGCGTTTCGCGCCGCCTACTACATTCCGGTGATCACCTCCTGGCCGGTGGTGGGGATCATGTGGACCTGGATGTACGATCAACAGGGCGTCGTGAACTGGATCCTGCGCAGCCTGGACCTCATCAGCCGCCCCGTCTCCTGGTTGAGCCATCCGACGATCGCGCTGTACGCCGTGATGTTCGTCACGATGTGGAAGGGCCTGGGCTGGTACATGGTCATCTACCTGGCCGGGCTGCAGTCGATTCCCGCGGAGTACGAAGAGGCGGCGATGCTGGACGGGGCCTCACGGAGCCGCATCTTCTGGCGGATCACCGTGCCGCTGCTGCGGCCCTACGTCCTGCTGGCCTCGCTGATCTCCACGATGGCCGCGGTGAAGGTCTTCGAGGAGATCTACGTCATGACGCGCGGTGGCCCGTTCTTCAGCACCTACACCATGTTCATGTATATCTTCGACGAAGCGTTCCAGGAGTTGAACATGGGCTATGCTGCGGCGCTGGCCGTGGTGCTGGCCGCGGTGATCCTGGTCTTCTCCGTGGTGAACTTCCGCGTCTTCCGATCGGGCGGACTGGAATGGTACTGAGGAAGGCCGGCCTCTACCTGATCCTGCTCGCCCTCGCCGCCTTCACCACCTTTCCCTTTCTGTGGACGCTGCTGGTCTCGCTGCGCACCCGCGGGCCCATCTTCGCCATCCCGCCGGATTTGAGTCTGGGGGGGCTGAGCGCCGCCAACTACGTGGGGGTCTGGAACACGCTGCCCCTGCCGCGCTATGTGCTGAACAGCCTGTACATCGCCGCCATGGGCGTCGGGCTGACGCTGATCGTCTGCTCCCTGGCCGCCTATCCCCTGGCCCGGATGCAGTTCCCCGGTCGGAATGTGGTCTTCTACGCGATCATCGCCACGCTGATGCTGCCGGAGCACATCGGGCTGATCGTGAACTTCATCACGATGATGCGCCTGCGCCTGGTGGACACCTACATCTCGGTGTACCTGCCGAGCGTCGCCAGCATCTTCGGCATCTTCCTGCTGCGCCAGGCCTACCTCTCCATCCCCCAGGAACTGGAGGACGCGGCGCGCATCGACGGGGCCGGGGAACTGACCATCTGGTGGCGGATCCTGCTGCCCCTTACGGTCCCGGCGCTGGCCACCCTCGCCATCTTCCAGTTCGTGGCCTTCTGGAACAGCTTTCTCTGGCCGATCATCATCCTGAAGACTCCGGACAAATACCCGCTGGCCGCCGGGCTCCTCTACCTGCGCGGGCTCTTCGCCCACAACACCCGCTTCATCGCCGCCGGCACGGTGATCGCCACACTGCCGATCATCGTGGTTTTTCTCTTCACCCAGCGCTACTTCATGCGCGGGATCACGGCAGGGGCGATCCGGTGACGCGGCATCCGGTCCTGCTCTTCGTGCCTCTCGATGACCGGCCGGTCACCTGCGACATGGTGGTGGAGCTGGCCGAGGCGGCGGGGGCGGAGGTGCGCACGCCCGACCGCGCCCTGCTCGGGGACCGCGATCGGCCCGGGGATGTGCGGGGAATCTGGGAGTGGCTGGAGGCCGCAGCGCGCCGTGGGGACGGCGCGGCGCTGATCGCCTCGGCAGAGATGCTCTGCCTCGGCGGGCTGGTCGCTTCCCGCAAGAGCGAGGCCGAGTTCGAGGAGATCGCCCCTCTGCTCGAGCGCCTCGTCGCCCTCGCGGCCCGCCTGCCCGTCTACGTCTCGGCGGTCATTCCCCGCACCCCGGTGGTGCCCACGGACGAAGACGCACCCTACTGGGCCGCCTACGGTGATGCGCTGCGGAGTATCACGGCGGGCGCGGAAGGACCGCAGCCCTCCGTCCCGGAGGCGCTGGACGTCGTCCTGCAGGCCGCAGACCTCCCCGACCCGGTCCGCGAGGCCGTCCGGCGGCAGCGGGGCCGCCATCTCCGGATCAATGCCCGGCTGATCGCCGCGGCGGCGTCCGGCGCCATCCGGTATCTCCTGATCGGGCAGGACGACACCGCGCCGGGCAGCCTGTCGCAGATCGAGCGGGAGGCGCTGCAGGCGCTCGTGGATCAACTCGCCGCATCCGGCGTGATGCTGACGAGCGGGGCGGACGAGCTCAATGCGCGGTTGCTGGCCCGGTGGCTGAACGACCTGACCGGCCGGCGGCCGTCGGTGCGCGCCCTCTACACTTTCCCCTGGAGATCCGACGGCGTTCCCCTGTACGAAGCGCAGCCCCTCAATCGCACGGTGGCCGAGCACGTTGCCAGCGCAGGGTGTGTTCCGGGCGGCGACGATCCGGAGATCGTGCTCTGGGTGCACAACTTCGAGGACCGCCAGCGCGAGGCGCAGGATCAGCACGAGGCGCCGTCCCTGCAGGGGCTGGAGCCTCTCCTGAGGGCCGTCCGCGCCGCCGTGCGCGAGGACCGCGTGGTCGCCCTGGCCGACGTCCGGTTCGCCAACGGCGGCGACCGGGAGCTTGTCACCCGTCTCCTCGATGAGCCGCGATTCGCCGGGATCGTCGCGTATGCCGGGTGGAACACCTGCTCCAATGCCCTGGGATCGGCCATCAGCCAGGCCGTCGTCGCCTGCCATCTGCGTGCCTACACGCTGCCGGGGGACGACCGTCGGTACCGTCTTGCGCTCTTCCGACGGCTCCTCGAGGACTGGGGATATCAGAGCGTCGTCCGGCCGCTGCTGACCCGGTGGATCATCGACCAGGGGGGGCGCTCCGCGGAACTGGGTGAGCATGAGGCCGAGGCCGAGCGGCGGGCCCTGGAGGGCATGAGAGATGTTGTGCTCCCCCCTCTGCAGCGGTCGTACCGTTACCATCCGATCGACGTGCAACAGGTGATCTTTCCCTGGCACCGGCTGTTCGAGGTGCGGATCGCCCTGCAGATGCCCGCCACGAGTCGGGGCCGGCAGCAGATCGTCGTTGTGGACTACGATCCCGACTGGCCGCGGCGCTACGAAGAAGAGAGGGCCGCCATCGTTCAGACGCTCGGTCCCCTCCTCCGGGGGATCGAGCACGTCGGCAGCACTGCCGTGCCCGGGCTGGCGGCGAAGCCCATCATCGACATCATGGTCGGGGTGGCCGCCGACGATCTGGACGGGGTCATTGAGCCCCTGGCCGTCCTCGGGTACGAGTACGGTCCCGACTGGGAGATCTCGATGCCGCTGCGCCGGTACTTCCGCCGTCTCGCCCCGGACGGTTCGCACACTCATCACCTGCACGTCGTGCCCTACGGGGAGGAGTTCTGGACGCGGCACCTGCGCTTCCGCGACTACCTCCGGACGCACCCGGAGGCGGTGCGCGCCTACGGTGACCTGAAGAAGCGCCTCGCGGCCACCCGCCGGGAGAGCATCGACTACACCTTCGCCAAGACGGAGTTCATCCTGTCCACCGAGGCGGAGGCGGGAGTGGTCCACCGCAGATGAGCGAGACCTACGACGTCGTCGTTGCCGGAGGCGGTCCCGCCGGAACCGTGGCCGCCGTGGCCGCGGCGCGCAACGGCGCCCGGGTGGCGCTCATCGAGCGCTACGGGTTCCTGGGCGGCGCCCTGACCGCGGCGATGGTCGCCCCCATGATGGGATTCCATGCCGGGGATCTCCAGGTCGTGCGCGGCATTCCCCAGGAGATCATCGAGCGGCTGCAGCGCCTCGGCCTCTCTCCCGGGCACGTCCCCGATCCCATCGATTTCTGCTACACGGTGACGCCCTTCGACTACGAGGGGCTGAAGCGCGTCCTGCTGGAGCTGGCCGTCGAGGCGCAGGTGGAGGTGTGGCTGCACAGCCTGATGCTCGCGGCCGACGCCGCCGCGGGGCGCGTCGGCTGCGTCCGCGTGTGGCAGAAAGACGGCGTGAAGACGCTGAGTGCCGCCGTGTACGTGGATGCATCAGGTGACGCTGATCTCTGTGCCTCCGCCGGGGCTCCCTTCGAGATCGGCCGCGCCGCAGACGGCATCCCGCAGCCTATGACCCTGATGTTCCGGCTGCACGGCGTCGATTGGGACGCGGTGATGGCGCACTTCGCCCTGCACGACGAGGACCTGCAGCACGGCCAGGGCGTCCACGAGCGCATCGATCTGGACTGGCTGCGGCATTTGCCGATCCGCGGTTTCGCCGGGTTCAAGGGGCTTGTGGCGGAAGCCCGGGAGCGCGGAGAGTGGACGGTGCCCCGGGACCGCCTCCTGGTCTTCGAGGGCATTCGCCCGGGCGAGGCGGTGGTGAACACGACGCGGGTCACCGGCGTCGTCGGCGTGCGCGGGGCGGATATGATCCGGGCGGAGATCGAAGGCCGGCGGCAGGCGCACGAGGTGGTGCAGTTCCTTCGCAACAGAGTGCCAGGATTCCAGAGCGCGTTTCTCGTCGAGACTCCGGCACAGATCGGGGTGCGGGAAACACGCCGCGTGCTCGGCGCGTATGTGCTGCAGCAGGAGGACATCCTGGGGGGCGTCAAGTTCCCGGACGCCGTGGCCTGCGGCGGCTACCCCATCGACCTGCACGACCCGGTGTCGATGCGTCTTACCGCGAAGCGCCTGCCGCCGGGCGAGTACTACACCATTCCCTACCGCTGCCTGTTGCCCCGCGGACTGCACAATGTGCTGACCGCCGGCCGCTGCATCTCCGCCACCCACGAGGCCTTCGCCGCCTTCCGCGTTTCAGCCATCGCCATGGCCATCGGGCAGGCCGCCGGCACCGCGGCGGCGATGGCGGCCGCCTCCGGCCGTCCCCCCGCCGACGTGGACATTACGGAGCTGCGCCGCCGGCTCCGGGACCAGGGGGCGTTCCTCCCCCCGTGATGATTCCCGACCGCCGGCCGCTGCTGATCGTCAGCCTGCCCCGGAACGATCCGGCCCTGGCCGCGGCGGCGCGTCAGGGCGGCGCCGACGTCTTGAAGGTGCACGTGAACGTACGCCACCTCGCCTCGGGTACTGTATTCGGGACCCTCGCGCAGGAGCGGCCGCGCCTCGAGCAGATCCTGGCCTTCGGGTTGCCCACGGGCCTGGTGCCGGGAGAGGAGCGGATGCTCGCCCCGGAGGAGATGCCCGAGATCCGGCGGATGGGTTTCGCCTTCCTCGACGCGTTCGTC
Source organism: Armatimonadota bacterium (assembly GCA_031459765.1). NCBI lineage: Bacteria > Bacillati > Candidatus Sysuimicrobiota > Candidatus Sysuimicrobiia > Candidatus Sysuimicrobiales > Candidatus Kaftiobacteriaceae > Candidatus Kaftiobacterium > Candidatus Kaftiobacterium secundum. The sequence goes on from JAVKHY010000001.1 coordinate 505,499, forward strand.
GACACGATCCAGCCGCATCTGTACGAGGCCGGCATTCCGGTCATCCCGGCGCTGCCCCACTCCGCCGACGATCGTTTCCTGGAGCGGTCCCGCGATCTCCCGGGCGACTGGGTGGAGGCCGCGGTCGTGGCGCCCGATGGCTACGGGAAGCCGCCGGAAAAGGCGGACTTCGTCGCCCTGCGGAAGGTGGGGAAGGCGACGAGAAAACGCCTGATCGTGCCCAGCCAGCGATGGATCACTCCGGCGCACGCCGTGCGGTACTTCGGAATTCCCCAGGTGACGGCGCTCATGATCGGCGCCGTCGTCACGGGCATGGAGGCGAAGTCGCTGGGCGCCGCCACCGCCGCCTTCCGCCGCGCCCTCGATCGCCTCTTTTGATCGGCTGATTGACACCCGCGGAGGTCACTCCTAGAATGAGGTTGCCCTAATAGCTTTCGCTCCGCGGTAGCTCAACGGTAGAGCGTCCGGCTGTTAACCGGAGGGTTGTAGGTTCGAATCCTACCCGCGGAGCCACTTAGAACGGCCCCCCGTTTTCGACAGTATCGCAAACGCTGGTTTCAGGTTCAGATGCACCTTTCCGTCGTTTAGGACGGCGTTCGAAGCGACCACATTCAGAAGGGTCTTCTTGCGGTCCGAGTCCCCATTCATGAAGATTTCGGAGAGTCGCCGGGCGAAGATCAGGAGGGGTGACCTTGCGGATGGAGGGCACGGATCTGCGCCCAGGTGTTGTACGTGAGCAAGTCGGCACCTCGCCAGTTGGTGACTGGGAGGGCCTTTTCCTCTGGCATTCTCACACCCCCTGGGGGCGCCTTAGGGGGTGGGCCAGATTTCGAGCATCACTCCTGGATCAGTTTACAGGCATCGCTAACACCATGGGCTCGATGGACTTGCGCGGCAGGTCCAGCAACTGGCCGTGGAGGTACTGCAACCCCCCCTGCCCGTTGTTCGCGCCGGCGGAAGAGGGGGCTGAAGATGGCGTGGTAGGCCTGGAGTTCCTCGACGAGGGCCTCCACGTCCCGGGGCGCCAGATTCACTGTTGGGGGTGAGGCAAGGACAGGGGCGGGTGTCCGTGGCATGGGTGCGACTCCTGGTCCGACGTCTGCTGCGACGATGGCGACGACCGTTGCCAGGCCGATTGTGCTACGCTCGGAGGTTAATGTCTCGTTGTAATACTAAGGATCAACCCTGCTAGGAAGACGCTGCTCGCATTCGGGCGTGCCGCACAACGGCCGTTTGGGACCGTCAGCTTCGAAGATAGACGTAAGATTGATACCCGAATTGCTGAGATCCTGAATGACTGACCAACTGCTTGTCGTTCAATTTCCTCACCCTGGCCATGAGCACGGGTCGGATTGGGATAACGTCAAGGAATGGAACGTGGGCCGCCACGCGCGGAAGTTCATGGAAGTTTCCGGGCGGTGGCGAGAGACCTCCGATCTCTCGCGGCCAGAGAGCGCAAGGGCGGCATCGTCTTCTGGGGTGAGGGGGACCGCAATCGTTCGTAAGATCGTCCTGCGCGGGGAGTCGATGCGCAAACTCTGCGCCAAGCGGCGGACATGAGGACGCGCACCAGGGCCGTGAGGGGGGACGGGTGAATTACTTACGCCACGCCGAGAGGGGGTGAGACGTCTCCGAGACGGCGGCTCGTCGCTGCGCTCCGACGGTGATCGCTATCACTGGACTGGGTGATCGGTAAGGCGCGAAGCGGCCGTTGGGAATCACACTGAACTGGGTGTTCGAATTCCGCGAAATCCGCACGACGCTGCCCTGGGGTCGCCGGGAAGGACACAAATCATGGCTGTTGCGTTACTCCTGTCATGAAGACATATTTGACCTGCCCCCCGAAAACTGATCCAGGCTAAATGAGACTGCCGCCCTGGGGGCGAAGACGCAGCCCCTAAGGAGGCAGCCATGCGGAAGAGTCGCTTCACCGAGGAGCAGATCATCCTCATCCTGCGGGAGGCCGAGGCGGGCGCCGCGGTCACGGAGCTCTGCCGCCGGCACGGGATAACCAAGCAGACCTTCTACCGCTGGAAGGAGAAGTATAGCGGTCTGAGCGTCGACGAGGCGCGGCGGCTGCGGCAGCTGGAGGATGAGAACCGGCGGCTGAAGCATCTCGTCGCCGATCTCACGCTGGACAATCAGGCCCTGCGGACGGTGCTCGCAAAAAAGCCCTAAGGCCCGCCGCGCGGCGAGAGGCCGCCCAGATCGTCCGGCAGGAGCTTGGCCTCTCGGAACGCCGCGTGTGCGGGCTGCTGGGTCTGGCGCGATCGACGGCGCGCTACCGCAGCCGGCGCGGCCAACCCGAAGTGCTCGATCGCCTGCGGATGCTCGCCGCGCGCTGGCCGCGGTACGGTTATCGCCGCCTGCACATCGAGTTGCGGCGGGAGGGGATGCGGATTAATCACAAGCGGGTGTATCGCCTCTACCGGCTCCAGGGGCTCGCGCTGCAACGCCGAACGCGCAAGCGCGCGGCCGGGCTGCGGGGGCTGCCGCTCGGCGTGCCGAGCCGTCGCAACCAGCGCTGGTCGATGGACTTCCTCAGCGATGCCCTGGCCAGCGGGCGCCGGTTCCGGGTGCTGATCGTCCTAGACGACGGCATCCGGAAGGCGCTGGCGCTCGAAGTAGACACGTCGCTGCCGGGGCGGCGGGTGGTGCAGGTCCTGGAGCGATTGATTGCGGCGTACGGGAAACCGGAGCTCATGGTGATCGATAATGGGCCGGAGTTTGCCGGACGTCTCTTAGATCAGTGGGCGTACGAGCACGGGATCAAGCTCCACTTCATCGAGCCAGGCAAGCCGGTCCAGAACGCCTATGTGGAGAGCTTCGCCGGAAAGCTACGCGATGAGTGCTTGAACGGGCACTGGTTCACCACCCTGGCCGATGCCCGGCAGACCATCGAGGCCTGGCGGCGGGAGTACAATGAGATCCGCCCGCACAGCGCGTTGGGCGATCTCCCGCCAGAGGAGTTCGCACGGTTGGTGGAACAAACAGAGCTCGCTCCCCAGGCTGCAGTCACATTATGACTGGACCAGAAAAGGGGGGCAGGTCATATTCGCCCTGGGTGGACTTAGGATGCGTTGCATCACTACCACACCGCTTTCTTTGACACCAAACTTCTTAGGGGGTTGTTTTTCTATGATATCGAAGCCAACACGTTGAAAGAATCGAAGGGCCTGCTGGTTGTGCTCCAAAACGCCGATCCGAATCCTTCGGGCACCCTGGCTCGCTGCCCACTTCTCAAACGCAGAGAATACCTCGGAACCTACGCCCTGCCGCCTGCGTGACGGATGTAACAACATTAACCCGATGCTCCATTCGCCAGCCGCCGGATAATCCCGGATTACATCAAGAACACCTGCCAGAATGTCATCAGCCTCAAATAGACCAATCAGAAGTTTGTCTTCGTAGTGCTTTCCCTCGGGCAATGCGATGAATGTGCTATGCGCTTCCGAAGGTCCAGGGGGCAATCCGAACTCCAGTTCAAAGTACTCTTGGGATTGCTCGAAGAGTTCTTGCAGTGCGGGAACATCCTGCTCCGCGATTATTGCCGCGGACCAGGCCCCTGTTCGAAATAACTTGTTCCGGCGAGCGGTCATGAAATTGCAGCGAGCGCTACCGAACGCGCTGCATCATCTCTGTGAAGGATTACCTTGTCTTATCCTCGACATCGCCGCTGAGCACAAGTAGGGTTCTGGACAGAGCCGCAAGAATCGGAATGACTTCGCCACGTACGGCATTCCGGGAATGCGACGGGTCGAAGAAATTGTCCGCCATGATGTCCTGGATGTCAGCAATCGTGTGCTGACCATCACATAGTCTCCAAATCAAGTAGGTGGTCGTACTCATACCAACCATGCCGCGGATCCCTGGAGAATAGCAGATTGCAGCTCCCCACTCTGGGAGAAACCGACACCGGACCGCTGGATTCCTGCGATATGTCTCCTGTTCTCGCTGTCTAGCCCCTTTCACAGATTCTATCCTCCCTGGACCTTCCAGCACAGTGGGTCGGGTGCGTCCCAGCATCCCGTTACATAGAACGCCGATGCTCGGCAACCTCCTCCGCAGGCGGCGAACAGCTGACACCCATCGCACTCACCTCTAGGCCTCACGTGGCGTAGTGACGTCCATGCGGGAGAATCCCACATTTCAAGCAGTGGTTTGGTCCAAATATTCCCATAATAGCATACTTCCCTGAGATAAGAGCAGCCAATGACATTCCCGCAGGCATCGACCGTACATGCTTGCGTGCAGCAGTTGTGGATATTGGGGTAGTATCGATGGGCCACAGTGATGCCCTCAACCGACTTCAGACTCTCAAGGGCATCACGAAGTTCTACTTTGGTGGGGGAAATCTCAGCCCAATTCCGTTTCGCCCCGCCTACGTAGTAGACGCCTAGCAGATTCACTCTCCTTACTCCAAGGTTCCTTGCAAACTCTATGTAATCCTGAAGCAGCAGGATGTTCTGACGTATGACCGATGTGTAGAGAATTGTCTCAACCCCAGCTGATCGTAGATACTCTATGCCGCGAATCGTTGCCGCAAAACTCCCGGGCGTTCTCGTGACCGCCTCATGGGACGTCTGCGTAGGACCGTGTAAAGCAACAAATACCGCACTGACTCCGAGTTGATAGGGGCGGCGAGCTGCCCGGCTGTCGAGCAGCGACGCATTGGTGGATATATCTACAGAAAGTTGGCGTGTTGCATGGTCCAAGATCTCAAACAAGTCGGGTCTGGAGAAAGGTTCTCCTCCCTCAATGAGTAGGCCGAGGAACTGGCTCTCCACCAGGTAATCAATAAATGAGGTGATTTCTGCTGTCGAAAGCTCGCCTGGGGCTGGTTCGGCACTACATCGGTAACAATGAAGGCAGCGCAGATTGCAGGCAGCCGTGACCTCGAGGGTACACGAGATTGGTCTTGTTGGTGGTTTCACTGGCTTACCCTCTCTATGGAGGTACTCCCTTCTTGTAAACCGTGGGCGCGATGTCATAAGGCCACAGGGCGTGTCCCGCCAAGAACGCACCTAAGCTCAGGAGGCTAGCCACTGCAAATAGAGAGCGTGTGGGGAAGTATTGAGCTAGTGCGCCCCAGGTCATCATGCCAAGAACCTGTGCACTCTGGATCGCTAAGGTGCTAAACGCAAAGACACGTCCGCGCAGAATATCAGGTACCAGCCGCTGTAGGATTGTGGTAAGCAGGATTGCAGTGAGGGCGTTCCCGATACCGCCTACTGCCAGCATCGCGAGGACAGTCGCTAAGCTCACACTAGTAGCCACTCCCATTGTGGAAACGCCCAGGAGCAGCGATCCGCCCAAGAAGAGGCGTCGCCAACTCCAATGGTGGCCAACGCGCATCAGGAGGCCGGAGCCCACGACCATGCCGAGACCCCAGAAGGTGACCATCATGCCGAAAGCAAGCTCGGCGTTGGCAGAGATTTCGCGGGCGAAAACCGGCTCAAGAGCGTTCAACGCGGCGGCCCCGAGAATGGTGGCAGCCACGATCGTCACGGCTCCGAGCGCAACCTTCTGACCAATTAGGTAGTTGAAGCCGGCCAGCATGTCTGAGTGAAAGGACTTGTCAAACTTCTCGACACCATTGGTGGGCAAGCCACGCATACGTATAGTGACAAGTAACAGTGCGGATATCAGGAACGAAACGGCATCAACCACAAAGGCACCTCTGGCACCGACAAGCCCCAGCGCTATCCCGCCGACGGCGGGACCTGCTACCATCGCGCCGGTGTTTAAGCTCTGACGGAGCGAGTTGAATTTCAGCAACGATCTTTCGTCAACAAGATTTGGAAGGACCGCGGCGAGGGCTGGACCGAAGAACTGTGACACAGCACCGACTGAGAACGCGGCCGCCAACAATAGCCACAACTCGTTTGTGAGCACCATGACTACAAGAAGTCCGGCTCGCACTAGATCGCTGATAATTAATATGTTCCGTCGATCGTAATAGTCTGCCACGACTCCGGCGAAGGGTGCCACGAGAATGGCCGGCAGTAGCTCGAAAAGCAAGGAAAAAGACGCGAGAATCGGTTGGCCAGTCCAGTCTAGTACCAGAAGCGGCAAGGCGATGTAAGCCAACCAGTCACCTATCTGCGACAGAAACTGACCCAGGAGGAGCCGAGCCAAATCCCCACGTATCTTACTCGCCCGTCGTCGTAGCGTGCCAAAATCAGGCGTCACAGGGTCACGCATCTCAACAACCCAGGCGTCACGCGCCGGATTCCCCAATTTGAGGTACCCGCTGCACAGTTCCCCAGGGAACGAAATACACTAAGCCACGATCCGACATCTGACGCAACATGAACGAAAACTCCGCGGCAGTCACCCCGGCTCGCCGCCAGAGTTCCGTCGAAAGCTCGTGAAGCGTAAGCCTTCCGTCAACGCTCAACCATATAAGTGCACCAGCGGCATTGAGGCGAAAAACCCGCTCCGTGTCAACGTCCAATAGTACGAATGCCCCGGGGCGGACTCGCAGGTACACTACCCCCGGAGCTCGAACGGGAATCAACGAGACGTCTTCCTCAGGGTTGGCAGCAATATACGCGTTGCTCACGAACCCGCTACGACGCAACCGGCAAATGCTCCCTGCAATGTCAGCGTAAGGGTAAGGGAGAGCTACTAAATCAGCATCCCGGCGTGGAATCTGCTTCGTCCCAAAACTATGAGAGTATACGCGGTGCAAGACCGCGGCATCGACTCGCGAGAGCAATACGAGGTGTCGATACCCGACATGGTAAGCGACAGCAACCGGTCCTCTTGCGCCGCTCAGAGGATCCTCGGGCATGTCCCGGAGTTCGAACCATTTGTTCCCTTTCGGAATTTGGCGTGAAGGCTTAACCCCGGCCTCTTGATAACAGGAACGCAGGAAGTTCCACTCTTCCCAGCGCTCCTTGAACCCCAGGGTCCGCTTTAGGGGGACACGTCCCACTACTCTGTAGGCTTCATCGATCAAATCCTGACCGACCCATCGCCTTAATATTTCCGCCGCGGTCTCCTGACTCAGCCCCTGCTCCACTTCGTATCTGCGCTCTGGGCTCAGCTCATCCTCGTCTGCAGGCGGAAGAATGTGAACACCGAAGCGCGCAGGATCCTGCGCGACGCGCGAAAGCACGTCCAACCGAAAGATACCCACCCCATTGGAGCAGTGCTGGTTTCCAAATTCGCGGGTCGTTAGCTTTGATATTTCGTCCAGGAAGGTAAGAGTCCGTTCTGCATCCTCGGCTGTTTCGCCGGGGAATCCCAGGAAACAGAATAAGTGATAACCAATGCCTCTTGCTAAGCATCGTTTCAGAACAGGAACTATGTCGGCAAGTTTGACCCCTTTGTCCATGAGATCAAGAACTCGTTGATTGTAGCTCTCCAACCCGAACTGGATGATTCGCATACCCGCTCGCGCTAACTGAGCAACCAAATCCTCGTCAAGGTTCGGGTTGAAGCGGGTCTCCCCGTACCACCGGAGCACAAGCGCCTGATCGAGAATACTGCAGGAGAAGCACAATGCCCTTTACTTTACCTTCGTCGATGAGACGCTTGAACCAGGCATACTCCGTCGGCTGTCTGCATCTTAGGGCTGTGGGACGAGGCCGCCATCCTGGTGTTCCTCTACGCGGTCGCCGAAGGCCTGGAGGAATATGCCTATGCGCGGACGCGGTCGGCCATCCGCGCCCTTCTGGACCTGGCGCCGAAGGAAGCGACGGTCCTCCGCGACGGACGGGAAGAGACCATCCCGGCGACCGAGCTGAAACCGGGAGACAGATTTGTTGTCCGGCCCGGGGAGGCCCTGGCCACAGACGGCATCATCCGGGATGGGGCCTCGGCCCTCGACGAGTCGCCGGTCACCGGCGAATCGATGCCGGTGGAGAAGGGGCCCGGGAGCGCCGTATTCGCCGGGTCCGTCAACAAGCAGGGCGCCCTCGTCGTTGAAGCGACCGCGGCGTTCGAGGACAACACGCTCTCCAAGATCATTCACCTCGTGGAAGAAGCGCAGGAGCGGAAGGGGCGGCTGCAGCGGTTCATCGAACGCTTCGGGAACCGCTACACGCCGGCGGTCCTGGTGGCCGCCGGCCTCCTCCTGCTGATTCCACCGCTCTTCGGGCAGCCGTTCCTCCCGTGGGCGGTCCGGGCGGTTGTGCTTCTGGTGGCGGCGGCACCCTGCGCCCTGGTCATGTCCACCCCGGTAGCCGTGGCCGCGGGCATCGGCACGGCCGGGCGGCATGGCGTCCTCATCAAAGGCGGACTGCACTTGGAGAACCTCGGCCGGGTGCAGGTCGTGGCCTTCGACAAGACCGGCACCCTCACCGAGGGGAAGCCCGAGGTGACCGATGTTCTCCCGGCGGCGGGAACCACGCGCGAGGAACTCCTGGCTCTGGCGGCGAGCGTCGAACAGCGTTCAGAGCACCCGATCGGCAGAGCCATTGTCGGGCGCGCCGAGGAGGAGGGGGTCGCACTCCAGCCCGTACATGAGTTCGAGGCGCTGACCGGCTTGGGCGCGAAGGCCCGGATGAGTCGGACCGAAGTCTTTGTCGGCAGCCCGGCGCTTCTCGCAGAGCGGAAGATTCCCCTTGGCGAGATTCAGTCTGAGGTGGAACGACTCCAGGCGGAAGGGAAGACCGTTGTCGCGGTGGGCAAAGACCACTCCCTCGTCGGCCTGCTCGCGCTCCGCGACCGGGTACGTCCGGGAGCCAGGAAAGTACTCCGGTCGCTTGAGCAGGTTGGGGTCAAGGTCGCCATGCTGACGGGAGACAACGAGCGGACGGCGGCGGCGATCGCGAAAGAGCTTGGCATCAGGCACTTCCATGCCGGGCTCAGGCCGGAGGAGAAAGTCCAATACGTCAAGCGGATGGAACGGGAGCTCGGCTCCGTCGCCATGGTCGGCGATGGAATCAACGACGCGCCGGCCCTCGCCGCGGCGACCGTCGGGATCGCCATGGGGGCGGCGGGAACCGACGCGGCCATCGAAGCGGCGGATGTTGCCCTCATGGCCGACGACCTGGAGAAGGTCGTCTACGCCGTCCGGCTTGGGCGAGTAGCGCGGACGATCAGCACCCAGAACATCGTCTTCTCCCTGCTGATCCACAGCGTCTTGATCCCCGGGGCGTTGATCGGCGTCCTGTCAATTATCCTGGCGGTTGCAGCCCATGAGGGCAGCGAGTTGCTGGCGGTTGCGAATGGGCTCCGGGTCGCCCGCTACCGGGCAGCGCGGCCCTGACCTGCGGTCGAGCAAGGTGGTGGAGAGAGTTGGGCAGAGCCAAGAAGAAGGTGAGGGAGCGCACCCGAGAGCTGAAGGCGGAGGGACGCGGCGACAGGGACGGCAAGGTCGTCTGCTTCTTCCAGGGCGCGCACAAGTTCAAGACCAGGTACGCGACGTTAGGCTTCAGCGATGCGGCGAACCTCGACGAAGGTGCGATGTGGCCGACCGCTTTCGCCCTGAAGGAGTGGACGCCCGCGGTCGAGGCCAGAATCGTCGCCCTGGTGAAGAAAGCCGTGAGCTGAGGGCGGTCGATGGTCGTCCTCAGGCGCTTCACTTCCTCGCCGTCACGTTCACCATCCACTGCACGCCGAACTTGTCCGTGCACATGCCGAAGGTATCTCCCCAGGCGGCCTTCTCCAGCGGCATCACGACCGTGCCACCGGCGGCGAGGTTGTTGAAGTAGGTCGTGAGCGTGGACTGGTCGTCCCCGCTGAGGGACAGGCTGATGCTCGAGCCCGTCTGGTAGGGCATTCGCCTGGGGGTGTCGGAGGCCATGAGCACCAAGCCGGCGGGGGTATCCAGCCGCGCGTGCATGATCTTGTCGTCCTCGCTCGGGTCGTCCGAGGCCTGGAACTCCCTGAAGGTCGTCAGGGAGAGCTCACCGCCGAAGACCGATCGGTAGAACTCCATGGCTTGCCGGGCGTTGTCCTTGAAGCTGAGATACGGATTCAGCAGCACCGTCGTCATCCGTCCCTCCCTGGCGCCCACGGAGGTGGTTCTGGGCGAGCCTCGTTGTTGCCCCTTCCAACGACGGGCGGTGCCTCCTATTCCCGTGGCGGCAGGCCGGCTGAAGGGGGCGGGGAAGGCCGGATGGAACCCTGTGCACAAAGCCGTAGGAGGGACGGAATGAAGACCGCACAGATCAGGATTGTCGCGGCGCTGCTCGCGCTGGGTGCGATGCTGTGGCCTCTGCTGCCGCCCTTCGGGGCCGATCTGCAGGCCGCTCCGGCCGCCAGACTGAAGGTGGCCGCGGTGTTCCCCGGCGTGGTGACCGACGCCGACTACAACACGCTGGGCTTCGTCGCCCTCCGGTCCGTGGGGAACGAACTGGGCGTCGACGTGGCCTACTCGGAGAGCGTCGCCGTGCCCGACGTGGAGCGGGTGATGCGGGAGTACATCGACCTGAAGTACACCGTCATCTGGACCCACGGCGGCCAGTTCATCTCCCAGACGGAGAAGCTGGCCCGGGAGTTCCGCAACGTGACCTTCGTCGCCGAGGCGGACGCCCCCCTGGGGGAGCTGCCGCCCAATCTGTGGGTCATCGACCGTAACTTCCAGATCGGGTTCTACCCCATCGGCGCCCTGGCCGCGATGCTCACCCAGTCCGGGAAGATCGCCTACGTCGGGGGGCTGACCCTGCCCTTCTCCTACGCCGAAGTGCACGCCGTCCGCCAGGCGCTGCGCGACCAGCGGCGGACGGTGGACCTGAAACTGGTCTGGGTGGGCGACTTCAACGACCCGGCCAAGGCCCGGCAGGTCGCCGACGCCCTCATCGCCGACGGCGTGGACGTCATCATGGGCTCCCTCAACCTGGGGATGCTCGGGATCTTCGAGGCCGTGAAGGCCGCGCCCCGGCGCGTGCTGGTCACGGCCAAGTACACGGACAAGGCTGGCTTTGCCCCCCAGCATTACGTCACGTCGGTGCTGTACGACTTCGCCGGCCCGCTGCGTTCCATCGTCCGGCGCATCCAGCGGGGGGAGACGAAGGGCTATTACCCGCTGGGCTTCGACACCGGCGTCGGGCTGCAGTTTCCGCTGCGGAACACTCCGGAGTCGGTGAGCGCGACGATGCGCAGGCTGATGACCGACCTCGTGGCGGGGAAGATCAAGGTCGTCAAGGACTTCACCCCGGTGCGTTAGCAGGCGAGATGCCCGTGCTCCCGGCCGCCGGACCACCGGCGGATCTCCTCCCGCCCGGTCCCCGGACGATTCTGGAGCTCCGGGGTGTGCGCAAGGCCTTCGGACCGGTCGTCGCCCTGGCGGCGGCGGATTTTCAGCTCCGGGAGCGGGAGATCCACGGGCTGCTGGGCGGGAACGGCGCCGGGAAGACCACCCTGATGAACATCCTCTACGGTCTGTACCGGGCCGACGCCGGTGAGGTCTTCCTGGACGGTCGTCCCATCGAGATCCGTTCTCCTCGCGACGCCCTTCGGCACGGGATCGGCATGGTCCACCAGCACTTCCTGCAGGTCGAGACCTTCACCGTGGCCCAGAACATCGCGCTGGGGATGCCCGCAGGGCGCCGGCTGCTCCCCACCCCGGTTGAATCCGAGCGGCGCATCCGGGAGCTGGCCGCGCGGTTTGGTCTCGAGGTGGATCCCCACGCCCTGGTGGCGGAGCTGCCGGTGGGCGTGCGGCAGCGCGTCGAGATCCTCAAGGCGCTCTACCGCCGGGTGCGGATCCTGATCCTCGACGAGCCCACCACGAACCTGACACCGCAGGAAGTGGACTCCCTGTTCGCCTCGCTCCAGGCCATGGTCAGAGAGGGGATCAGTGTCGTCTTCATCACCCACAAGATCCGGGAGGCCCTGGCGGTCTGCCAGCGCATCACCGTGATGCGGTCGGGACGGCGCGTCCTCACCGTGCCGCGGGAGGAGGCGGCGGAGGAGGCGCTGGTGCGGGCGATGGTGGGGGAGGAGGTCGACCTCGGCCGCAGCGTGCTGTTCTCCGGCGGAGGCGGGAAGCGGCGGCCCTCCGGAGGACCGGCGGTGCTGCGGGTGGACGGGCTCTCGGTGAGCGCGAAGGGCGGCGTGTCCCTGGTCAGGGACTGCAGCCTCGCCGTGTCTGCCGGGGAGATCTTCGGCCTCGCGGGGGTGGCGGGGAACGGACAGCGCGAGCTCGTCGAGGCCCTGGTGGGCGTGCGTCGGGCGGCGGGCGGCCGGGTGTGGATCGGGGAGGCGGAGGTCACGGACGCCGGCACCGCGGACCGGCTGGCGCTGGGTGTGGCCTACATTCCGGAGGACCGCCTGCACGATGGATTTCTCCCCCGAGGGACGGTGGCGCAAAACCTCATCCTGGGCGCGCACCGCCGCCGGCCTTACGCCCGAGGGCCGTGGCTGGACTGGCGGGCCGCCTTCGAGGCGGCGAGGCGGCTGATCGAGGAGTACCGCATCCACACTCCGGGCCCCGACACTCCCGCCGTGAATCTCTCCGGGGGAAACATCCAGCGGCTGATGCTGGCCCGAGCCTTCTCTTTTCCGTGCCGTCTCCTCATTGCCCACAATCCCACCCGCGGATTGGACGTGCCCTCCACGGAGTTCGTCTACCGGAAGTTCCTGGAGTTGCGGGACCGGGGGGCGGGGACCCTTCTGATCTCCGAGGATCTGGACGAACTCTTCCTCCTCTGCGACCGGATCGCGGTGCTGTACCGGGGCCGGATCGCCGGGGTGCTGGGGCGGGAAGAGTTCGACCGCTACCGGATCGGGCGGCTGATGGCCGGCGTGGAGGCGGCCGGTGCCGGACCGGCGGGTGCGCGTCCGTGACCGAACGGGTGCTTCGCGGTCGGGGTCCGCAGGGATGGCCGGTGCTGGTCGTCGCCGGCGCCGCTCCCTACCTGCTCGGTATCGCGGCGGCCTTCGCGGCGGTAGGTCTCTTCATGGCCGTGATGGGGTTTGATGTCGCCAGGGCGTACAGCACGATCCTGTTCACGTCTTTCAGGAGCGCCAACGGCTTCGTCCAGACCCTGTTGAAGTTCATCCCGCTGGTGCTGCTGGCGCTGGCCTTCACCGTGCCGCTGGCCGCCTGGAAGTTCAACATCGGGGGAGAGGGGCAACTGATCGCCGGGGCCATCGGCGCCGCCGCGGCGGGGATCCTCCTGGCCGGCCTGCCGGCGGTCGTCCTGCTGCCGGTGCTGATCCTGGCCGGCGTCCTCTGCGGCGCGTTGTGGGCGCTGGTCCCGGCCTGGCTCCTCTACCGGTTCGGGATCAACGAAATCCTCACCACGGTGTTGATGAACTTCGTGTCCTTCAGCGCCATGGATTACGTGGCCACGGAGATCTGGCCGGATCCGGCGGCCGGGCACCCGACCACGGTCCCCATCGCCGCCGCCGCCCGCCTCCCCCTCCTGGTCGGGAGTCCGCCCCTGCACGCCGGGTTCCTCATCGCGCTGGCCGCGACCGTCGCCGTCCACCTCTACGTGAACCGCACCACAGCAGGGTACGAGTTGCGGGCCACCGGCGCGAACCTGCGCGCCGCGCTGCTCCACGGTATCGCCGTGCACCGCATCGCCCTGCTGTCCCTGGTGCTGGGAGGGACTCTGGCCGGACTGGCCGGAGCCGTGGAGGTGGCCGGCGTCCACCACCGGCTGATCGAGGGCGTGCAGTCCAACTATCTGTTGCTGAGCATCCTCATCGGTCTGATCGCCAAGGGAAACACCGCGGCCGTACCCCTCGTGGCCTTCGCCATCGCCGCGCTGGAGGTCGGGGCCCGGGCCATGCAGCGGACGATGATGATCCCGGCGGAGATCGTCTTCGTGGTCGAGGGGGTGATCCTGATCTTCGTCCTCCTCTCCGACGTCGTGCGCAGGAGGTAACCTGGTCATCGACGCGTTTGTCACCTTCGCCCGGCTGGTCGTGCTCACGCTGGTCCCGTACGTCCTGGCCGGCCAGGGGACGATGCTGGCCGGGCGGGCCGGGGTGTTCAACGTGGCCCAGGAGGGCATCATGCTGGTCGGCGCCTCGGTGGGCTTCCTGGGCGCCTATCTCTCGGGGGGGAACCTGCTCGAGGGCCTCCTGCTGGCGGCGGTCGTCGGCGGCCTCTTCGGGCTGGCCCTGGCCTATTTCACGACCACGTTGAAAATGGACCAGTTCGTGATCGGCCTGGCCCTGTACTTCATCGGCCTGGCGCTGTCCACGCTCTTCTACCGGCTGGCGGTCGGCGTCACCCTCGCCCCTCCGCTGATCTCCACGCTGCGGGATCTGCCCGTGGCCGGCCTCAGCCGCATCCCGGTGCTGGGCCCGATCCTCTTCCGGCAGAACGTCCTGGTGTACGGCGCCGTGCTGCTCTCCGCGGCGCTCTCCCTCTTGCTCCGGTCCACCGGGCCCGGGCTGGCCCTGCGGGCCGTCGGGGAGAACCCCATGGCCGCCGACGCCCTCGGCGTGAATGTGCCGCTGGTGCGTTATCTGACCACCGTGGTCGGGGCCATACTCATCGGGCTGGCCGGCGCCTACCTGCCGATGGTCTACACCGGCACCTTTACCGAGGGGATGGTGCGGGGCCGGGGCTGGCTCTCCATCGCCCTGACCTTCTTCGGCGGGTGGAATCCGGCGCTGATCTTCCTGGGGGCCCTGTTCTTCGCGGGGGTCGAGGTGCTGGCGTTCCGGGTGCAGGTCACGGGCGCGGGGATCCCGTACCAGTTCATCCTCATGCTCCCCTACCTGGCCACCATGGTCGTGATGATGCCCGCCTTTCGGCGTCTTCAGGTGCCCGCGTTCCTGGGGAAGAACTACGACCGCGAACGACGGTTGCTGCTGTAGCCGAACGGGACGACACGGGATCCGAAAGGGATTGGACCCTCGGATCGAGCACTGGTAAACGCGGTTCGCCATCGAGGTCGCCGCCAGAGTGGCCCGGGAGCTCGACGACGGCGTGGTCTTCGTCGATCTCGCGCCGGTCCGTGATCCCGCCCTGGTCTTGGACGCCGTGGCCCGGACGCTGGACCTACCGGATTACCCCGGCCGGCCATCACTGGAGCGCCTGCGCCGGCACCTGGGTGACCGGAACATCCTGCTCGTGCTCGACAATCTCGAGCACCTCATCTCCGCCGCTCCGGACATTGGTGACGTTCTGGCCGCCTGCCCGACCGTCAAGGTGCTGGCTACGAGTCGCCAGCCGCTGCACCTCCGCTGGGAGCGTCACTACCCGCTGCTCCCCCTCGGTCTCCCGGAGCCAGGCGCGGTGCCGGATGCGACGAGACTGCTCCGGTCCCCGGCCACGGCGCTCTTCATTGAGCGGGCTCGCGCGGCCCAGCCGACGTTCACGGTCGACGACCGGAATGCTCCCGCGATTGTCAAGATCTGCCGCCGGCTGGACGGCCTGCCCCTGGCGATCGAGCTGGCCGCGGCCTGGGTCGGACCGCTGGGGCTGGAGGCGATTCTGTCCAGGCTGTCCGCCCACCGCGGACTTCCCGCCGGCGGCTCGCCGGACGCGCCCGAGCGCCAGCGCACCCTCATCGACGCCATCGGCTGGAGCTACGACCTGCTGAACGACACCGAGCGGATGGTCTTCCGCGCGCTCGGGGCATTTTCCGGCGAGACCCCGCTCGAGGCGATCGAGGCCGTGTGCGAGGGGCTGCGCGTCGATGCGCTGATGCCTGTTGCCCGGCTCGTCGACAAGAACCTCCTGATCCGCGTCGAAGACGGCGCGCCGCGCTTTCGCATGCTGGAAACCATCCGCGAGTTCGCGGAGGAACGCCTCGAGCTGACGGGCGAGGCGGAAGCCGTGCGCCGGCGCCACGCGGCGTGGTTCCTCGACCTCGCCCGGCAGGCGGAGCGGTACCTGTGGAGCGAGCACCAGGCGGTGTGGTTCGGGCGGATCGAGCAGGCGCACGACAACATCCGCGCCGCCCTGCGGTGGTGCCTTGACGGAGCGGATGAGGAGACGGGGGTGCTGCTCGCGGCCTCGATGCACCGCTTCTGGTTCTCGCGCGGCCACATCCGCGAGGGCCGTCGGTGGGGTGAGATCGCGGCGTCGAAGCAGAACGTCTCTGACCGGGCGCGCGCCCTGGCCCTCAGGAACCTGGCATTCTTCCTCGTGCACCAGGGCGAGGCAAGGCAGGCGCTCGGGTTGATGGAGCAGGCGCTGGCCCTGGCGCGGCGGGTCGGAGAGCCGGCGACGACGGCCTGGGTCCTGCACGGGCTGGCCCTGGCCGCGGCCGGGGCAGGCGATGCCGAACGATCCGAACGCGTCAATCTCGAGATGCTGGACGCGGCCCGCCTGGCGGGTGATGAAGCGCTGGCGATCCGGGCGCTCTGCGGGATCGCGAGCGCCCTGCACCGTCGCGGGCAGACGTCGCGCGCGCGGGAGATCTTCGAGGAAGCCCTGCGCCTGGCCCGGCCGCGCCACGACAAGTGGCTGACCGGTGTGGTGACGGGCGGGCTGGGCCGGGTGCTCCTGCGAGACGACCCCGCCCAGGCCGTGGTGCTGCTGGAGGAGAGCCTGGCCCTGGCGCACGACGTCGGCCATCGCTGGCTGACGGCGCTCGGCCTGCAAGACCTGGCCGGTCTTCTGGCCCGCTCCGATCGTGCCGGCATCGCCGCGGCGCTGCTGGGCGCGTCGGAATCGCTGCGGGAGGCTTTCGGGCTGGTTCCCGGTCCCGGCGTCCAGGCCGCCTTGAGGGAAGCCGGCGAGGCGGCGTGCGAGCGCCTCGGCGATGCCGTCTATGAGGCGGAGGTGGCGAAGGGGCGGGCGATGACCGTGGACGAAGCGGTCGCCCTGGCGCTCGGGCGAACGCTCCCGCCCGGGAAGACGCGCCCGCAGCGCCCCGGCGGACTGACCGGTCGTGAAGCGCAGATCGTCCTGGACATCGCCCGCGGCCTCACCAACCGGCAGATCGCGACCAGGCTGGAGATCTCCGAACGCACCGTGGACGCTCACCTCCAGAACATCCGCAACAAGCTCGGCATGGAGAAGCGCGCCCAGATCGCCGCCTGGGCTTCCGCGCACCTGCCGAAGGGCGCGCGGGCTTAGACTCCGACCGACTCGCTTTCGCCCACGGCTCTCCCGGTCTTTCCCCTGGTACTTAGGTCCTTCCTCGGATGGCGGCGGTCCAGCCGAAGCGCAAGATAGGTGGACAGCGAGACATGCGTCCTGGACCGGAGCCCTTGGCTGTGGCGCGGCGCAGGGGAGCCCGGAGCCGGGCGCTTCGCAAAAGGAGGAACTGCCAATGGGAAGGCGTCTGGTTCTTGCCGCCGCCGTCTTGCTCGCGGGGGCGTTCCTGCTGTCGACGACCGCGGTCGCCCAGCAGACCATCGTGCCCGGATCCCTGGTCGTCAAAGCGCTCACGGAGAAGAAGGTGACGTCGTTGCCGGTGGGTCGGCCGCGGCTCTACTGGCGGATCGAAACATTTCCCACTCTCGTTCAAGCGCAGGCGGCGGCCACCGGACCCTGGGCGCTGGCCGCTGAGGCCTTCGGGAGCGCCTGGCTCTTCAGGCTGGGACCCAAGGGCATGGTTTCTTCAGGTGGGACCCATGCGGCCGAGGTCGGCCCCCTCCCGCCGGTACGGGCGACGGAGTATCTCCTCCGGATCAATCAAGCCACCGGCGCGCCCGGCAGCATCACCACCGTGCACACTCATCCGGGAACTGAAGCCTTCTACGTGCTTGCAGGAGAGGGATGCCTGCACACGTCCGGCGGTGTGCTCCGCATCCCGGTCGGTCGGGCCACGGCAGGGGCGGAGGCGGAAGTCCCCGTCCAGGTCTCAAGTTGCGGCTCGACGGAGTTGCGCCAGTTGATCATGTTTGTGGTGGATGCGAACAGGCCGTTCTCATCTCCGGCCGTGTTCCACCATTGAGCGGGCCTTTGGAGGAGGGCGGCCGACCGCGTAGACAGTCCCAGCGCCCTGCCGCTATGCTTGCCGCATGACCCTGCGCGTGAGCTGGCGGCAGGCGCTGGCCTGGCGAATGCGGCGCCACCTGCTGGATCCGGTGGGAACGCTGCCCGTCGCCGGCGTGGTCCGCCGCCTCTGCGCCGTCCAGACGCAGGTCGCCTCATCCGCCGAACTCGCCGTCCGCCTCCGACGTGAGCGATCGCGGCCTGGCGAGGTCGCCCGCGCCCTGGCCGAGGGTCGCCTCATCAAGACCTGGGCGATGCGCGGGGCGCTCCACCTGCTCACCCCGGAGGACGGCGGCGCCTTCCTCTCGCTGATCGCCGCGGGACGGCGCTGGGAACTCCCCAGCTGGCAGCGGTACTTCGGCCTGACCCCGCAGGTCATGATCCACTTCCGCGAGGCGGTTCGCGAGGCGCTCGACGGTGCTCCCCTCACACGCGAAGAACTGATCGCCGCCCTGGTCCGGCGCCGCCGGCTGCGGCATCTGGGCGAAGGGCTCCGGTCGGGCTGGGGCACGCTCCTCAAGCCCCTGGCCTGGCTTGGAGACCTGTGCCACGGACCGGCGCGGGGCCCCCGCGTCACCTTCACCCGTCCGGAGGCGGCGAGTCCGCGCTGGGCCAGCCTGCCCGATCCCGATGAGGCCGGGCCGGTCGCCGTCCGTGCGTACCTTGCGGCATACGGGCCGGCGACGATGGACAACTTCGGCCGCTGGCTTGGCGCCGGAACCGGCAGACGACGGCTGCGGGCGGCCTTCGCCGCGCTGGGCGACGCGCTGGCCGAGGTCGAGGTGGACGGCGAGCGCGCCTACGTCCTGGCGGAGGACGTCGATGCGCTCGCATCAACAAAGCCTACCGCAGCCGTCCGCCTGCTTCCCGGTTTCGATCAGTACGTCCTCGGTCCCGGGACCGACGATGTGCATATCCTGCCGCCCGGGCGGCGCTCCGCCGTGAGCAGGCAGGCCGGCTGGATTGCGCCGATCGTTGTCGCCAGCGGTGTGGTGTGCGGCACGTGGGAACCGGACGGCGACCACGTGCGCATCGCCTGGTTTCGGGAAGCGGGCCGGCCGCCCAGGAAAGCGCTGGAGGCGGAGGTTGCCCGCCTCTCCTCGATCCTGGCGCGTGATTTTGGCGCGGTGGTTACACAGGCGTAGCTGAAATGCCAGCCAGGGGGTGGTCCGTGAAGATCGATCGGGTGCGTCGGTTCGCCCTCTCCTTGCCCGAAGCGACGGAAGAGCCGCACTCCGACAAGTCGTCTTTTCGAGTCAAGGGCAAGATCTTCGCCACTGTGCCTCCAGACGGGCGCCATCTTCACGTGTTCGTGGACGAGGAGCACCAAGACCTCATGGTCTCTGTGGAGTTGCTGCGTTCAGCGTGGCAACGGAAGGTCCGGATTGGAAAATAGGCGGAGGAGGCCGGGATTCGCCAGGAACGCGAGTGTCCGAGGCGAATAGGGTCAGTCACCCGTCGTGAAGATCGCGAAGAAGATGGTCCCGTCCAGGGCGCCCGCCGGTTCCTCCTCCGTAGAGAATTCCCGCCGCCGTCCGCCGCCGCATCCCCACCGCCTGATCGGGCGGGAGGAGGAACTGGGAGCCGCCCAGGGCCTCATTCTGCGCCGCGACGTCAGGATGCTCACGATTACCGGTCCGCCGGGGGTCGGGAAGACCCGATTCGCGATCGAGGTCGCATCCGCGGTGGCCAGCGAGTTCGATGACGGCGCCCTGGTTGTGGATCTGGCGCCCATCCGAGACCCGGCCCTCGTTCTGAGCGCGATCGCCCAGGCCCTGGGCGCGTACGTGCCCCCGAACCAGCCGATCGCGAGGGTCCTGCACGATACCCTGTGCGGGCGGAATCTGCTCCTTGTGCTGGACAACTTCGAGCAGGTCGCGGCGGCGGGCCCCGAGGTTGCCGGACTCCTGGACGCCGCCCCGGATATCAGGTTCCTCATCACGAGCCGGGAACCGTTGCATGTCACCTGGGAGCGCGAGTACCGACTGTCTCCGCTGCCGGTCGCCGATCCACGGCTCTCGCAGTGGACAGCGATCAGGCGCAGTCCTGCCACGGCGCTGTTCGCGGAGCGGGCGAAAGCCGCCGACCCGACGTTCGCCCTGGACGCCGCCAACGCCCGGACGGTTGCGGAGATCTGCCGGAGGCTGGACGGCCTTCCCCTGGCGATCGAGCTGGCCGCCGCCTGGATCGGCCGTCTGGATCCGGAGGCCATCCTGGCGCGGCTGGAGGCACGGCGCGGCCTGCCGGCAGAACCGTCCGAAGCGAGGGGCCGACACCGGAACCTCGGCGAGGCGATCGCCTGGAGCTACAACCTCCTGGGTAATGTGGAACGAGCCGTCTTTCGACGGGTGGGGATCTTCGCCGGCGGATGTACGGTGGAGGCGATCGAGGCGATCTGCGAGGATCTGAACGTCGGCGTGCTCGAGCCGATCGCCTCGCTCGCCGACAAGAACCTGCTCATCCGCATCGAAGACCCCGCCGACGGGCAGCGCGAGCCGAGGGTCCGGATGCTGGAGACAATCCGCGAGTTCGCCCTCCAGGAGCTGAACCGGGCCGGCGAGACAGATGCGGTGGCCGGGCGCCATGCCCGGTGGTTTCTGGCCCTCGCCGAGCGCGCCGAGCCGCTGTTGTGGAGTCAGGATCAGACGGGGTGGCTGGACCGCCTGGACCGCGAGCACGACAACATCCGCGCCGCGCTGCGGTGGTGCTTCAGCGGCCATGGTGATGAGACGGGCGCGCGGCTTGCCGCGGCAATGGGAAGATTCTGGTTTGCGCGCGGGTACTTCCGGGAGGGACAGGCGTGGTTGGAGGCCGCCGCCTCCAGGCAACAGGTCCCCGCCCGTGCCCGGGCCCGAGCGCTCGCGGGGCTGGCCGCCTTGCTCTGGCCTCAAGGCAAGGGGGAACGGGCCTCCAGGCTGGCAGAGGAAGCTCTGCTGGTGGCGAGATCTGTCGAGGACCCCGCCCTGACCGGGTGGGTGCTGCTGCAGGCGGGCTTGGCGGCGGATTCCATGGGAGATGTGCGGAGCGCCGAGGGCCACCACCGAGAGTTGATCGCCGTGGCCCACGACGCCCAGGACAGCTGGCTCGAGGCGCGCGGCTCATGCAACCTGGCCATGATCCTGTGGGCTCGGGGCGAAACCGAAGCCGCGCGGAAATCGGCGGAGAGGGCACTCGTGCTTGCACGCCGCCTGCGGGACAGGTGGTTGACGAGTCTCGTCACCGAAACCCTGGGACGAATACTGCTGTCCGAGGAACCTGAGAAGGCGCGCGCGCTGCTGGAAGAGAGTCTGGCGCTGTCCAGCGAGATCGGTCACCGCTGGCTCCTGGCCAGCGGCCTGGAGAGTCTGGCGGCCGTGCTGGTCTGGACCGATCGCGCCGAGCAGGCGGCCCTGTTGATGGGAAGTGCGGAAGAGCTGCGGCGCGCCATCGGGTCGGTGAGAGACGACCTCGATCAGGCCGAGATCGCCCGCGCCACGGCAGCCGCCCGTGAACGTCTGGGGAGGACGCGCTTCGAGGCGGCCTGGAATCGAGGCCGGGCCATGACGGTCGGCGAGGCCGTGGCGTTGGCCCTGGGCAGGCCATCGCCATCTCAGGAGAGGCGAACGCCGCACCCCGGCGGACTCACCGGCCGCGAGACCGAGATCGCGCGCCACATCGCCGAGGGGCGGACAAACCGTCAAATCGCGATCGCCCTGAGCATCTCCGAGCGGACCGTAGACACGCACGTGCAGAATATTCTGAATCGCCTGGGCCTGGAACGCCGCGCACAAATCGCCGCCTGGGTTACGGCACACCTGCCCGGCAGCGCCTCCTCCCAGCGAACCCGAACCCAGTAATCCTCGCAATTTCCCGATAGAAGCGCGCTCCTACGCCTTTTCCCGGATGCCCGAGCAGCCGGCGGTGGCTAGAGTAGGGGCATCACAACGCCGCGGGCGCACCGTGCCCACAGGCCGAGGAGGAGGAACTGATAATGGCCAGAGCGATCGCTGTGATCGCCGCAGTGCTACTTGGGGGTGCCGCAACGGCAGTTACGCCCCGGGAATCCATGGGGATGCCCATCAGAGACGAAGCTGCAGCAACGGTCACGGCCCAGGAAGCCATGATTGTCTTCACCCCCGGGCAGTTGAAGTGGCAGGCCGCACCGCCCTCGTTGCCGCCCGGTGCCCAGATCGTCATCCTGGAAGGTAACCCGGCGCAGGCGGTGCCCCTGACCATGCGGTTGAAGTTCCCGGCCGGATACGCGATCCCGCCCCACACCCACCCCGCGCTTGAGCACGTCACCGTGCTGTCCGGGCGGTTCGCTATCGCCATGGGGGACGTGCTCGACAAATCGAAGGGGACAGCCTACGGCCCTGGGAGTTTCTTCGTGATCGCGCCGGGGATGCGCCACTACGCCTGGACGACGGCTGAAACCATCATCCAGCTGCACAGCGTCGGTCCCTGGGGCATCACCTACGTCAACCCCGCGGACGATCCGCGGAACAGCCGGTAACGCGCTGATCCACGTCGCGGTCAGGTCGTGGTCGGGGAGGGTTGCCTCCCGGGCCGCGACCTGGCCCGACTCCCCTGGAGGTGTGTCATGACCGTGGATGTGACGACAGAGATCAAGACCAAGGCCCGAGCCGTTTGGGCCAAGGGGGCGTACGGCGAGAGCGCGCGGAACCTGGTGGAGGTGTCCGCGCACCTGGTTCGGGCGGCAGGGGTAGGCGCGGGGGACCGCGTCCTCGACGTGGCCACCGGGACCGGCATCACGGCGATTACGGCCCGCCGGACCGGAGCCTACCTGGCTCCGGTTAAGTCCGCCGGAGTTGATACGGCGATCACGATCAGACGCGGGTAAGCTGACCGGATCCGGAACGAGAGGGCCCGCTCGCAGGACGACGAGACGGGCCCTCCGTGTGTTCGGAGCGACCGTTCGGGATGCCTACCATCCGGCGAGGAAGGGCAGCGCGATCGCCCCGGGGCCGGTGAAGAGCAGGGCCAGGGCCGCCACCATCAGGGCGAACTCGAACTCCCACCCGGATGCCTGCAGCTCCATGAAACGGGCCTTGGCCATTCCGCGCTTGACCAGCCGGATGGCCGCGAGCATGTCGATGGCCAGCCCCAGAGCGATGATCCGGGTGGCCACACCCAGGACGAGCAGGACGGCGCCGGCCGTCTCCAGCAGGATCACGACCCAGCCCAGCAACGCCGGCAGCGGGACCTCCAACTGCCTGAGGAACCCGACGAAACCGGCCGGGCCCTTCATCGGACTGTTGGGATTGAGCTTGGGCCAGCCGTGAACAAGAAAGATGATGCCCAACCCTACCCGGAGAATCAGCAGTCCCCAGTCACCCACCGGTTCGAAGACCCCCTCCAGCATCTGGTTCCCTCCTTTGCCTGCCGCCCCGGACCGTCGGGTTCCGGGGGAATGTCTTACACATAGTAAGGTGCTTGATAATAATAAGTCAACCCATGCAGTCCGGCGATCGCCTCCGGGGAGAGCGGGCGGCGCCGGGTTGCGGGGGGCGCGGCGCTCCTGCACAATGGAGGACACAGGAGCCGAAACCGGCGGGTTGCCTCTGGACGTGGAACGTCAGGTCGCCAGTCATCCGGTCACGATCCAGGAGTCCGCGCTCCGCCCGGGCCATCCCGACTTCCTGGATCTCCCCTGGCATGCCCCCGTGGAGATGTGGGACGGATTGTCGGAGCGCATCGTGCGGCGCCCCAGCGGCCCCTCCCGGCACCCCGTGGTGTTCGCGGACTACGGGGGCCGGGTGTACGCCTTCAAGCAATCCTCCCGGGACGCTGTGGTGCGGGAGTATGAACGGCTGCGGAGCCTGGAAGCCCTCCGCCTGCCCGTGGTGACCCCGGTAGGGTACATGCACGTGCGCACGCCCGTCCATGAGGCGGCGGTGCTCATCACCCGCTACCTGGACTACGCGCTGCCCTACCACCACCTCTTCATGCAGCCCGACCTGGAGCGGTATCGAGAGCACCTGCTGGACGCGCTGGCCGGGCTGCTCGTGCAGCTGCACATCGCCGGAGTCTACTGGGGAGACTGCTCCCTCTCCAACACCCTGTTTCGCCGGGATGCCGGCGCGCTGCAGGCCTACCTGGTGGATGCGGAGACGGCCGAGGCGCACCCCCATCTCGCCCCGGGGCTGCGCGAGCACGACCTGGAGATCATGGAAGAGAACGTCTACGGCGCGCTGCTGGACCTGACCGCCATGGGCGCGCTGCCGCCCGGCTACGCCGTGGACAGGGTGGGCGCGGAGATCCGCCGCCGCTACGGGCGGCTGTGGGGTGAGATCACCCGCGAGGAGGTGTTGAGCCCGCACGAGCGCTACCGCATCCAGGAGCGCATCCGGGCCCTCAACGCCCTGGGCTTCTCTGTGGAAGAGGTGGAACTGACCTCGGTGGCGGCCGGCGATCGCCTCCGCCTGCGCGTGTTCGTCGCCGACCGGAACTTCCACCGGGACCTGCTGGTCCGGCTGACCGGGGTGGAAGCGGAGGAGGCGCAGGCCCGTCAGATGATGGGCGAGATCCAGGAGTTGAAGGCCACGCTCTCCCGGGAGGAAAACCGGAGTCTGCCCCTCAGCCTGGCCGCGCAGCGCTGGCTGGCCGAGATTTACCACCCCATTGCCGCCCGGCTGCGCACGCTGGCCGGCGACGGCACCCCGCTGCCGGAGCTCTACTGCCAGTTGCTGGAACACAAGTGGTATCTCTCGGAGGCCGCGGGGAGGGACGTGGGGCATGCGGCGGCGCTGGACGACTATGCGCGCCGACTGACCGCGAAGTAACCCCCGGTGCCAGGAGCATTGTCCGTTCTGCTGCCCGTCGGCCTCGTCATCGGGGCGGCGGTGGCCGTCCTCTTCGGCGGCCACGCGGCTTTCCGTCGCGGGGCCAGGAAGGAGACCCACGCATTTCTGACGCCGGCGCGTGACGAAGCCCGGGTGATCGTCACGGAGGAGATGCTCCAGGGTCTGCCCGCGCTCGTGTGCAATGGCGGGAAGCAGCCTGACGGTTGAGGGGGTTGAGATCGGCGGATCGGCGGACGGCCCGCTTTGATCAGCGGGCGCGGCGGAAGCGGGCGGCCACGATCGCGTAAAGCACCAGCAGCGACAGCAGGGTGCCAACGGCCACCGCCGCGGCGTCCCCGATCCCCGGGACGGACCCGGGCGGCGGAGGCGGAGGTTGCTGCAGCAGCAAGGACGGCATCCCGTCCTCTCATTCCGCAGGACCGCCGCAACCCCTACCGAAGTCACCTCCACCGTGGCCACGCGCACCGAACTTGTCATCCGGACGAGCCTGGTGGTCACCACGGCTCTTGTCCTTATCGGGCTGGCCCGCCTGATCACCCAGATCGTCGGCATCCTGCTCGTCGTCCTGGTCGCGGCGATCCTGGCCACGGGCGTGGCTCCCCTGGTCAGCAGCCTGGAGCGCCTCCGGTGGGGCCGGCGCGGCTGGCACCTCCCCCGGACCGGGGCGATCCTCGCCGTGTTCCTGGGCATCGCCCTCGCGCTGCTGTCGCTGACGGGACTGCTGGTGACGCCCGTCGTCATCGAGGCGCAGCAGTTCCTGAGCAACCTGCCTCAGAATGTGACCCGGCTGGAAGCCTCCCTGCAGGCCTGGGAGGACCGGTACTCCTGGCTGCCCGATCTCAGCGGGATCGTCCGGCGCATCCCCCAGGAGATCTACCGGCTGAACCGGTACTTCGGGCAGGCCGCGGGCGTGGCGTTCCGCTTCGTCGGCGGGCTGGCCACCGCGGTCACGGTGCTGTTCCTGGCGTTCTACATGCTGGTCGAGGGGCCGGCCATCAAGGCCGGTTTCCTGGCGCTGTTTCCTCCTCCGAGCCGGCGCGAGGTGGCCGACGTCCTGGAGCAGATCGGGGCCAGGTTCGGCGGATGGGTGCGGGGCCAGTTGCTGCTGGGCCTGATCATCGGGGTGGCGGCGGGAGCGGGCATGGCCGCCATCGACATGCCGTTCCCGATCCTGCTGGGGATCGTGGCCGGGATCACCGAGCTCATTCCCATGATCGGGCCGACGCTTGGCGCCATCCCCGCCGTGTTCCTGGCCCTGTTCCAGCCTCCCTGGAAACTGATCTTCACCATCGCCTGGTATGCCGCCATCCAGCAGGCCGAGGCCAACTTCGTCGTCCCGCGGGTGATGCGGGCCTCGGTGGGCCTCTCGCCGCTGCTGACGATCATCGCCCTGATCGTCGGCGCGACGCTGCTCGGCGCGGTCGGGGCGCTGCTGGCCGTGCCGGTGGCCGCGGCGCTGCAGGTGGTGGTCGGAACGATCGCCGGCCGAATCAGGCCGAAGGAGTAGTCAGGGCGAGACGATCACGGTCAGCACGAAGGCCGTCTCCGGCGCCGCGTAGGGCGTGACGATCCGGATGCGGTAGACTCCCGGCGTCCGCTGCCGGAAACCTGCCTCCGCCACATCCAGCCCCGGGTCGGGAAGAACCACAGTGGCCGGCCCTCCGCCCACGGCGAGCACGCGGAGGGGTTGCCGCGGTCGGAGGGAGACGACGCGCTGCCGCGCCACCACCCGTCCGTTGCGAACCGTGTACCGCCAGCTCACCCCGGGCGGCGCCGCCGGGATCTCCGGAGGATCGGCGGCGGTCCACCGGCCGTCCTGCCAGCGCCAGGCCCGCGTCTCTCCCCGCCGGCGCTCGACCAGCAGCGGCTCCACCACGTGCAGAGTCCCGAGGAATCGCGCCTCGCGCAGCACCGCGGGGGCGCCGCCCCGCAGACCGATCACCCGGTACTCCTGCGTGCCGTCGTCGTGCAGCCCGGAGAAGATCGCCGCATCACGACCCTCCAGCAGACGCGCGGCGTCGGCGGAGAAGGGGACCGTCCCGGGCGTCGGCGCCCGGTAGACCTCCCGGAAGCGGCGCCGCCACCGGTCGTAACGGTACAGCAGCGCGGTGGGCGCCAGGGTCCGGGCGCCGGGGAACCGGGGGATCCGGGCCACGACGGCCGTCTCGGCGGGCGGGGCGCCGTCGAGGTCCAGGCGCACGAGACTGTGCACGCTGCTCCCCGGGGGCAGGAGGGCGAGGACCTGGCTGGCGGTCAGGGGCGCGGGCGGCGCGCTCCACCAGCGCACTCCCGCGGTCAGGGCCAGGACCGCGGCGACGGCGGCGCTACTCCTCGTCGCGCTCCTCAATAATGGACAGGGCCTGCGACAGGGCCGCCGTGAGGAAGGCGGTGGCCTCGTGCTCGCACAGGTCCGTAAAGCCGCGCCGCTCGAGAAAGCCCCGCAGGGCCGGGACCAGCGCGCTCAGCTTGCGCGACATATAGGAGAACAGATCCCAGTAGGCTTCCTCCGCCGCGGGGTCGCTGGGCCCGGTGCGCTCCATGAGGGTGAGATACCGCGTGTGCAGATCGCGGTACTGGGCATCCTGCAGGTGCGCGGTGCGCAGCTCCTCGATCAGCGCGCCGACCTCCGGGTCCTCCAGCGCCTCCTGGGAGAGGAAGCTCATGTCCAGGAGGAGTTCGCTCAACTCTTCCGTGGGATGCCCCAGATAGAGCTCGGCCTGGTGCGGATCCGGGGCGATCAGCCGCCGCAGTTCCCGGGTCAGCTCGTCGTCCGCCTTGGGCAGCCGCGGGGGCCGGGCGTGGTTGCGTTCCTCCGGACGCACCCGCACCGTGATCCGGGCCAGCGCATCGCGGCCCAGCCGCTGCTGCACGTAAGCTTCGGTCTCGTCGCGTCCCAGGGGCTTCGTGCTGCGGAAGAGCAGCCGGTCGCCGGTGTAGCCGCGGTACTGCCAGCCGTCTTTGACCAGGTTCTCGACCCACCGGGCGACCTGGCGGAGCCACGCGCCGTGGGAGGGAGCGCCCCGCAGCAGCGCGGCCACCACGGCCTTGGTGGAACGACCTCGCACGACCAGCCTGCCCGGTTCGTCGAACAGCCGTATTTCGATTTCCGTGTGCGTCTGCTTCGCCATCCCCGAGGTGGCTTCAGTATACCACGACAGGAGATGATCTGGCCCGGAGGGAAATTTGCAACGGTCCCCCGAAACGATGACGTCCGACCGCGCCCGGCGCGAGACAATCGAAGCCCAGACCCTGGCCCCCTACGCGGTGCGCAGCGCGGCCACGTCGCGGCGCTACCATGAGCACCCCGATGCCTACCGGACCGAGTTCCAGCGCGACCGCGACCGCATCCTGCACTCCACCGCCTTCCGTCGGCTGCAGCACAAGACCCAGGTCTTTGTCGTCACCGAAGGCGATTTCTACCGCACGCGGCTCACCCACACGCTGGAGGTGAGCCAGATCGCCCGCAGCATCGCCGCCGCGCTGGGGTTGAATGTCGACCTGGTGGAGGCCGTGGCCCTGGCCCACGACCTGGGGCACCCGCCTTTCGGCCATGCCGGTGAGCAGGAACTCCACCTGCTCATGCACGACGCCGGCGGCTTCGAGCACAACGTGCAGTCCCTGCGCGTCGTGGACGAACTGGAGATCCGGTACGCGATGTATCCGGGGCTGAACCTGACCTGGCACGTGCGGCAGGGGATCGCCACCCACGCCACGCTTTACGACGCGCCCCTCGTCCCGGAAGAGTTCCGGCGCGTCCCGCAGGCCTCGCTGGAGGGCCAGGTGGTGGACCTGGCGGACATGATCGCCTACAGCACCCACGACCTCGACGACGCCCTGCGCATCGGCCTGGCCGACGAGCGGGAGCTGACGGCCAGGGAGATCGAGCTGTGGCTGGAGGCCTCGCGTTCGGCCGACCAGCTGATGGCCCGGCGGGACGCCGCCGAGCATCAGGTGGAGCTGCGGCTGGAAGAGGTGCGCGGCGAGGTGCCGCGGGACTTCCTGCCGGCGGGATCGCGGCGACGCGCGGACGTCCGGGTGCGCGAAGCGATCCGCTGGATGATCGGCAGGCTGGTGGAGGATGTCGTCGCCACCTCCGCCGCGGCCCTGGAGGCGGCGGCGCCGATCTCGGCGGAGGCGGCCATGTACCATCCCCGGCGCCTGATCCGACTCAGCGAGATGCGGGAAGGCCAGCTGCGCCAGCTGGCGTTCTATCTGCGGGACGTGGTGTACAACCATCCCGAGAAGCTGCTCATGGAGCAGAAGGCCCGGCGGATCGTGCGCGGCCTCTTCGAGACCCTGGTCAAGGAGCCGCGCCTGCTGCCGCGGACGACGCAGGAGCGTCTGGAGGCGGCGCCGATCCAGCGCGTGGTGTGCGACTTCATCTCGGAGATGACCGACCGCTACGCCCTGGATGTGTTCAGCCGTCTTTTTGAGACCTACGAAATTCGCTTCGGGGGGAGTCCGACCACGTGACCACGGTCATCGGCAGGCCGACCAGGCGCATCGAGGGGCTGGAAAAGGTCACCGGGACCGCCCGGTACACCGAAGACCTGAGGCTGCCGGGGATGGTGCACGCCCGCCTGCTGCTGAGCCCCCATGCCCACGCGCGCGTTCGCCGCCTGCCCAGGGAGGTGGCCGCCTCGCTGCCCGGCGTCGTGGCCGTGGTGACGGAAGAAGATCTGCCCTCCGGGGTCTCCAGCGGGCTGCTGGCCGAAGGCGGAGAGGCGCTGTACTGCGGGCACCCGGTGGCGGTCGTCCTGGCCGCATCCGAGAGCGCGGCCGCGGACGCCGTGGACCGGCTGGCGGCGGAGGTGGAGTACGAGGTGTTGCCGGCGGTGCTCACGCCGGAGCAGGCCATGGCCGCGGACGCGCCGCTGGTCCGGCCTGAGGCGGAGGAGGATGAGGAGGCGGCGGCCCACGCCGCGGTGGAGGCGAAAGGCGGGCCGGAGGTCAAGCCCCGCAACGTCGCCAACGTCTACACCTTCCGGAGGGGCGACGTCGAGGCCGGATTCCGGGATGCCCATCTGGTGGTCGAGCGCACCTACCGCACCGGCCGGCTGCACCAGGCCTACCTGGAACCTCAGGCCGCCGTGGCGGCAGTGGATCCGATCACCCGCGCGGTGACGGTCTACACCAGTACGCAGGCCCAGTTCTACGCGCGGGCCCAGGTGGCCCAGGCCCTGGGCTACCCGGAGTCCCGGGTCAGGATTGTGCCGATGACCGTGGGCGGCGCCTTCGGCGGGAAGTTCAAGCTGCTGGAGCCGCTGGCCGCCGCCCTGGCCGTAACGGTGGGGCGTCCCGTGCGCGTCGTCCTGACCCGCCGGGAGGATTTCCTCCTCGGCAATCCGGGTCCCGAGTCGGAGATCTGGCTACGCACCGGCGTCACGCAGGACGGCCGGCTGGTGGCGCTGCAGGCCCGGCTGGTCTTTGACGCCGGCGCCGAACCCGGTGCGCCGGCGTCCATCGCCGCGGTGCTGCTGGGCGGGTACTACAAGACGCCCAATTTGCTGATCGAGTCCCTCGAGGTTCTGACCAACAAACCGCCCTGCGGCGCCTACCGCGCTCCGGGCGCGCCCCAGGCCACCTTCGCCATCGAGTCGCAGATGGATATCATCGCCCGGGAGCTGGGTATCGATCCGGTGGAGCTGCGCCTGCGGAACTGCTCGGAGGCGGGCGACCCGATGCCCACCGGGCGGCCGTGGCAGAAGATGGGCCTGCGCCGGGTTCTGGAGGCGCTGCAGAACCACCCGAAGTACCGGGAGCGCCGGCGCGCCGACGGGATCGGGTACGGCGTCGCCGTGGGGGGGTGGACCGGAGGCGTGGAGTCCGCCTCCGCCTGTGTCCGGGCCAACACCGACGGAACCTTCCAGGTGCTGCTCGGGATGGTGGACATCACCGGAACGGCCACGACGATGGCGCTGATCGCGGCGGAGGTGCTGGGCGTGCCGCTTGATCGGGTCCGGGTGGTGACCGGCGACACCGATCAGGCGCCCTACGCCGGAGCGTCCGGAGGCAGCAAGATCACCTATACGGTGGGGGCGGCGGTCAAGGCGGCCGCGGAAGAGGCGCGGCGTCAGATCCTGACCATCGCGGCCAGTGAACTGGAAGCCCGGGTGGAGGACCTGGAGATCGCCGACGGATCTGTCCGGGTCAAGGGCACGCCCCAGAAGGGGATCACGCTGGCCGAGATCGCGAGCAAGAGCATGAGTTTCGGGGCCAAATATCCGCCGGTGAACGGGACGGCCAACCTGCCTTCTCCCAGGGCCTCGCCGGGGTTTGCCGCGCATCTGGTGAAGGTGCGGGTGGATCGGGAGACGGGCCAGGTGGCGCTGCTCGACCACCTGGTGATCCAGGACGTCGGCTTCGCCATCAATCCCGCCGCCGTGGAGGGACAGATGCGGGGCGGCGCGGCCCAGGGCATCGGCTGGGGCCTGCTCGAGGCCATGGTCTACGACGACGCGGGGACGCTGCTGACGTGGGGGTTCACCGAGTATCCTATCCCGAAGGCCACGGAGGTGCCTCCGACGGAGGTGGTCATGGTGGAGGTGCCCTCGGAGTTCGGTCCCTTCGGGGCCAAGGGCGTGGGCGAACCGCCGGTGGTCGCCGGCGGGGCGGCCATCGCCAACGCGGTGGCCGATGCCACCGGGGTGCGACTCTTCCAGCTGCCCATCACCCCGTCGCCTCTACTCCGGAGCATCGCCGGTCATCCGGCGAGGGCGTAGCCCTGGGATCCGCGGGCCAGGCCGCGATGCGCTCGCCGCTTTCGTCTCATCGCCCGGCTTCCGCCGTAAACCGTTGCTCCAGCCGCTGGCTGGCGACGGAGACCGGATAGCAGACGGCAAAGTATAGGGCCGCGGCCACGAGCCAGATCTCAAAGGAGGCCAGCGTCCGCTCCACCACCTGCCGCGCCGCCGTCGTCAGCTCGAAGACGTTGATGATCGCCGCCAGGGACGTGTCCTTGATCAGCGTCGTGAACAACCCCATCATGGGCGGGATCATGCGCCGGACGGCCTGCGGCACGATGACGAGGCGCATGCTGGCCAGATAGGACAGGCCCAGCGAGCGCGCCGCTTCCATCTGCCCGTGCGGGATCGACTGGATCGCGCCGCGGATGATCTCCGCCGCATTGGCGCTGGCGAAGAAGGTCATGGCCAGCGTCGCCGCCATCAGGGAGGGAAGGCGGATGCCCAGGGCGGGCAGGCCGAAGAACATGAAGAACATCTGCATGATGAGCGGCGTGTCGCGGAACAGCTCCACGAACCCCGCCGCCGGCACCGCGACCGGACGCCGGCGCGCCAGGCGCATCAGCGCCAGCACGGCGCCCAGGAGGGTGCCCAGGACCATGACTCCCACGCCCAGCACCACGGTGGCCTCCAGGCCCTGGAGCAGGTAGGAGAACGTCTGCCGGACGACCTCCCAGCGCATGACCGCTACCCTGCCGGCCGCAGAGGGCGCGTGATGCGCAGCTCCAACCGCCGCAGCCATCCCGCCAGGACGATCACCAGACCGAAGTAGATGAGGGTGGCCAGCCCGTAGACCTCGAAGCTGCGGAACGTCCAGGCCTCGAGGTCGCGGGCTAGGAAGGTGAGCTCGACCACCCCGATCGTGGAGACCAGCGACGAGTTCTTCACCAGGGCCACGAAGTTGTTGCCCAGCGCCGGCAGCGCGATGCGCACGGCGATGGGCAGGACGACGAAGCGGAAACGCTGCCAGGGCGTCAGCCCCAGGGCCGTGGCCGCCTCGCGCACGCCGCGTGGAACGGCCTCCAGTCCGGCCCGGAACACTTCCACGTTGTAGGCCCCGGTGTAGAGCGCCAGGGCGGCGATCCCGGAGGTCAGGGCCGACAGACGCAGCCCCACCCGCGCCAGCCCGAAGAAGATGAAGAAGATCTGGATGAGCAGCGGGGTGTTGCGGAACACCTCCACGTAGGCCGCGGCGACCGTGCGCAGGGCGGCAAAGCGCGAGAGCCGCATGCCCGCCCCGAGGATCCCGAGCCCGGTGGCCAGGATCAGCGCGACGGCGGAGACGGCCAGCGTGAGCAGCGCTCCCCACAGGAGCACGGGGAGCGCCTTGGGGATGACGGCGAAGTTGAGTGGCACCGGGCGGCGCGGGCCGCGGGGCCTACGGCAGCTGGAGTTCAGGCGGGCACTTGGCCGGCGCCACGAGCTGCTTGGCTACATCGCCGAACCACTTGTCAAACAATTTGGCGTAGATCCCCTGGGAGCGGATCCGCGCCAGGGCGACGTTCACGGCGCCGAGCAGGTCGGTGTCGCCCTTGCGCACGCCCATGCCGTAAGGAGCGGGCATCTGGGGCGGCCAGCCCACCACCTTCAACCCGGGGTCCTGCTTGGCAAAGGCCAGCAGCAGCACGTCGTCCTGGACGAAGGCCTCGGCCCGGCCGTCCTTCAGCGCCAGCAGCGCCTCGGAGTTCTGGCCGAAGGTGATCTTCTGGGCCTGGGGCGCCAGCAGCGAGGTCACCCGGTCGCCGGTGGACCCCTGCACGGTGGCCACCTTCCGGCCGTTGAGATCCGCGAACCGGGCGATGGGGGAATCCCGCTTCGTCAGGATCAGGTGGCCGGAGCAGAAGTAGGGCACGGAGAAGTCGATGACCTCCTTCCGCGCGCTGGTGATGGTCATGGTGGCGATGACGATGTCGATCTGGTTGGTCTGCAGCATCGGGATCCGGTTGGCCGAGGTCACGACCACCAGCTCCACCTTGTTGGGATCGCCCAGGATGATCCGGGCCAGTTCCCGGGCGATGTCCACGTCGAAGCCGGCCTTCTGGCCCCGCTCGTCGATGAAGCCGAAGGGCGGGAAGTCCGCCTTCACACCGGCAATCAGCCGACCCCGCTGCCTGACGGTGTCCAGCGTGCCGCCGAAGGCCACCGACACCAGCAGGACGCAGAGCAGGGCGGCCAGCACTCCGCGCAGCATCCGCACGCCGCTCCCCCCTTTGACCGTCACGCCAGCCAGAGAAGTCCTCTTATGGTGATTATACGGGAGTGATGG
Source organism: Armatimonadota bacterium (assembly GCA_031459765.1). Classification (NCBI taxonomy): domain Bacteria; kingdom Bacillati; phylum Candidatus Sysuimicrobiota; class Candidatus Sysuimicrobiia; order Candidatus Sysuimicrobiales; family Candidatus Kaftiobacteriaceae; genus Candidatus Kaftiobacterium; species Candidatus Kaftiobacterium secundum. The sequence goes on from JAVKHY010000001.1 coordinate 539,123, forward strand.
GTTCCTTCCCCCGCGGCGGGTCTCTGCGGTCAGTAGCGGACGGAGAACACCAGCGAGGCGTTCGCCCCGGTCAGGATGAAGGTCAGGCTGGAGCCGAAGTCCTCCGTTCTGAAGGCGACCAGCGTCATCGTATCCATGGGGACGATCACCGCCGCGGTGCGCAGCGGGACCAGGTAGAAGATCCGTCCGCGGAGCTTGGCCCCGGCCGGCGTGTTCAGGCGCACCAGCTGCCCCGGCGGGATGCGCGCGTCTGCGGCGGCGAAGGCCAGGAACGTGCCCCGCGCGTCCCGCAGCACGTAGACGGTGTAGCAGCGGCCCGAGGCGATGACGATGCTGCCGAAGACGAGCACGGCCGAGGGGCAGAAGGCCTGGCCCGGCGCGTGCACCTTGATCTTCAGCGGCTTGGCCGGTTTGGCCTTGGCCGGACCGGCCGCGGCCAGGGCGGCGGCGGCCAGGACCAGGATGCAGACGGCGGCGACGACGCGCAGCGCTTTCATCGGAGATCCTCCCGCGGATAGTCCGTCGTGTCTCTTTCCCTCCCGGGCCACAGTGTAGACAACGCCTTTCGGTCGGAGGAAGGTTCCGTCCCGCCCCTTCCTACCGGCGCAGCAGGTTGCGGAGCATGAAGAGGACGTTGGCCGGCCGCTCGGCCAGCCGCCGCATGAGATAGGGGTACCAGTCGGGGCCGTAGGGCGTGGCGACCCGCACCCGGAATCCCCGGCGGACCAGGTCCAGCTGCAGCGTCGGCCGCACGCCGTAGAGCATCTGGAACTCGAAGCGGTCGCCGGGGATGCGGCGCTCGGTGATGAAGGCGATGGCGCGGGCGATGATCCGGTCGTCGTGGGTGGCGATGGCGGTGTACCCGGCCTCCGGAAGCATCCGTTCCATGAGGCGGATGAAGTTCCGGTCCACATCCGTCTTGCGCGGGAAGGCGACGTCGGGCGGCTCCAGGTAGGCGCCCTTCACCAGGCGCAGGTTCGGCCGCAACGGGAGCAGCGCCTCCAGGTCGGCTTCCGTCCGGTACAGGTAGGACTGGAGCACCGCCCCGACGTTGGTGAACTCCTCGGCCCGCAGGCGGCGGTAGATGCGCAGGGTCGCGTCGACCTTCGCCGAGTCCTCCATGTCCATCCGCACGAAGTTGCCGCGCCGGACGGCGTGTTCCGCCAGCCGCCGCACGTTGCGGTAGGCCTCTTCCTCCCCCAGGGCCAGGCCGAGGTGAGAGAGTTTGACGGCGAGATTGGTGATCAGGTTCTCCTGCGCAATCCGGTCCAGGACGACCAGGTAGGTGTCCGTCACCTGCCGGGCGGTGGCGGCGTCGTGCACCTCTTCCCCCAGCAGCGTGGTGTTGGTCATGAGCCCGGCGGCGTTCAGGCGCCGCAGGACCGCCACACACTCGTCCAGGGTCTCGCCGGCGACGAAGCGGGCCGCGCCGAGGCGCATCCCGTAGCGGCGGACGAAGCGGCGCAGCGCGGGACTCCGGGCCAGGGAGAGAATCAGGCGGCGAGTGAGCATCGCCGCCTGCTCATGTTTCGTTTCGGTCGGGAGAGGTCCTGCCCTAACGCGCCAGCAGCGCCATCCCCGCCTCGCGGGCCAGTTCGGCCACCCGGTTCGGCATCCCCCGCGCCGTGAAGATCTCGGCCGCGGTCTTGAGCAGCCGTGAGGCGTCGGCGTCGTGGCCGCGGGCGAAGGCGATGCGCGCCAGGACGACGTGGACCTCGGCCACCTCGACGGGATCGTCCACAGCCCGGGCCTGGGAGAGGGCCTGCGCGGCAAAGGCCGCGGCGTCGTCGAGACTGCCCAGCGCCACGTGGACGCGCGCGATCTCCGTCAGCACGTTAGCCCGGAGGACCAGCATCTTCATCCGCTCCGCTACGCGCAGGGCGTGGTGGAAATGTCGGAGGGCGTCTTTGTAGTGTCCCTGTTCGGCAGCGACCTGACCCAGGTTGTGCAGGACGTGGGCGAGGTCGGTCAGCTCTTCGGACTGCTCGAACAGATCCCGGGCCGCGGACAGCACCTCGTGGGCGCTGCTGGTGTCGCCCTGGTGGCGGTAGGCGGCGCCCAGCCCCCACAGCGCCCTGGCGCGCAGGATGGGCTGCTGTCGGGCGACCTGCGCGCGCGCCGCTTCGGAGTATCGCTGGATCGCCCGCGGATAGTCCCCGGCATAGACGAGCGCGCTGGCCAGGTGGATCAGCGCCTCGACCCGGGCTGGGTCGCGGCTGGCTTTGGCCCGGCGGAGAACTTCCAGAGCCGCATGGAGATGCTGCAGGGCGGCGGGGATGTCCCGGCGGCGGAGCGCCGCGGTGCCCAGGACCAGGAGGGCGCGCCCCGTGCGCCACAGGTCCCGCGCCTCTTCCGCCCGCCTCTTCGCCTCGGTGGCCAGCGCGGCGGCGGCATTGAAATCCCGGTCCTCCAGCGCCACCTGCGCCCACTGCAGGACGAGTTCCCGGTCCACCTCCTCCATCCGGTAGGTGCGGGTGAGGATGGTGACGGCGTTGAGCAGGTCCTTGGCGTGGGGGGCGTTGCGTTTGCGCAGCGCTTCGGCGCTGAGGCTGAGGAGACCGGTCGCCACCTGCTCGGGCAACCGATCCTGGGCTCCGAGCAGGGCGTCCACAGAGGTTCCCAGGCGTCTCGCCAGCAGGCCGAGGGTCTCCACGGAGGGGGAGGCTTTTTCCCGTTCGACGAGGCTGATGAAACTCTTGGTCAGTTCCCGGCCGGCGAGCTGTTCCTGTGTCAGCCCGCGCGACTGCCGCAGCTGCCGAATGCGTGCTCCCAGGCCCATCCGGTCTCCTCCCTCGCGTATTCGTAGCAATCCCTATGCCCTTTACTGTTATGTACAAATCGATTCTTTCCTGCCTGCGGGAAGTCTGATGGAGGTCTTGGGGAAGAGGATCCTGCGGGGGCCGCAGTCTCCGGCGGGAGAGCCACGGCCACCGCAGGCGTTCGGTCCGGTCCGGGACCTGGCTGTGGTGCGCCTAGCTGCCGCCCGGCAGGCTGTCTCCGGCGGTCATGAAGCGGAACGAACCGCCGGGCAACGAGTCTCCGGCGCCGACCGGGACGGCCAGTCCGAGCAACAGTGCGAGCAAAGCGAGAATAGCCAGCTTGCGCATGCGATCCCCTCCTTGTGATGGTCGTGGCACCTTCCGGCATGGGGCTCCGCCGCGCCCCGAGCCCCACTTTCGCGGACAAGGTTGTGCCATCCTGTTCTTTAGGTCGGGAGAAGAAACGCGAGCATCGCTTTTCCGAATAGAGGAGAAATGCCATCACCTTTGCGCCAGGGGGGGCGGAGATTCCCTGGACCTGTCCGCCGGAGGCGCGGCGTCCTCGCCGAAGTCATCCAGAGGACGCGCTTCAGGAGGAGATGGCTCAGGTGGTGCAGGGAACAGGAACGGCCCGGGTCCGCACCGCCCGTCCCGGCGACATCTCGTCGCTGGCGGAGCTGTGTCGCGCCGCCGTCGGGCCCGACGACTACGTGCTGGACTATCTCCGGGAGATGCTCCGGGACCGGGTCGTCATCGCGGCGGAAGACGACGGCCGGATCGTGGCCATGGCCGGTGTGACGGAGTGTGCGGATCGGGCGTTGTGGATCGGGCAGATGCGGACGCACCCCGCCTACCGCCGCCGCGGGTTCGCCCGGAGGCTCCTCGACTACGCTGAAGCCCGGGCGGTGCGGGAGGGGCGGCCCGCCCTGCGCCTGTGGGCCAGCCACGGCAACATCGCCAGTCGGACGCTCTTCGGCCGCGTGGGGTTCCGCGAGGTGGCCGCCTTCACCAGGGTGACGGCGCCGGCGCTGGCCGGGGGCGGCCGGCCGCTGCGGGCGGACCGGCGCGGACAGGAGACCTGGCGGTCATGGCGGCGGTCCCTCTACCGGCGGGCCGGCCGCGGCTATGTCTCCTATCACTGGCACTTCCTTCCCCTGACGCTGCGGATGATGCGGATCTTCGCCGGCAGAGGAGAGACGCTGGTCGCCGGCCGGGCCGCCGTCCTGGCCTGGACCGAAGAGGGAGACGACACCGCCTACGCCTCGGTCCTGGCCGGCGGTCGCGACGGGCTCCTCGCCGCCCGTGCGGCGGCGGCGATGCGGGGCCGCCCGCGCGTGGAGGTCTTCCTCCCGCGCCACGGCACCGTCCTGGCGTGGGCGAAGGCAACCGGATTTGCGCCCGCGGCCTGGGGCGGCCATGCCGTCCTCTACGAGCGGCGCGTGAGGCGTTCGCGGTGAGGTCCTCCGTGGTGCGGCCATCCCGGTCGGTGTACGACGCCGTGGTGGTCGGCGCCGGGCATAACGGCCTGGTCACCGCCGCCTATCTGGCGCGAGCCGGCCTGAGGGTGCTCGTGCTGGAGCGCCGGCCCGTGCTGGGCGGGGCCTGCGTCACGGAGGAGATCTGGCCGGGATTCAGGATCTCCACCGCCGCCTACCTGTGCGGGCTGCTGGTGCCGCGGATCATTCGCGACCTGGAGCTGGAGCGCTTCGGCTACGCGATCCTCCCCAAAGACCCCGCGTTCTTCAGCCCGTTTCCCGACGGTCGGTCTCTCTTCATCTGGCGCGACACCGCCAGGACAGTGCAGGAGATTGCGCGTTTCTCCCGTCCCGATGCGGAGCGGTATCCTCTCTACGAGGCCTTCCTCGAACGGCTGGCGGCGTTCGTCGAGCCGTGGCTGCTCCGCACGCCTCCCGACCTCGTGCGTCGCCGGTGGCCGGACCTTGCCGGAGGGGCCCGGCTGGCCTGGGATCTCCTACGCCTCCCGCGCCGTGATCTGGTCGCCGCGATGCGGATGACAACGCAGAGCGCGCGGGATTTCCTCGATGAATGGTTCGAGTCGCCGCTGCTGAAGGCATCCCTGGCCACCGACGGGGTCATCGGCGCGCGCGGCGGTCCCAGCACGCCGGGCACGGCCTACGTTCTGTTCCATCACTGCATGGGACAGGCGGCGGGTAAACGCGGTCTGTGGGGGTTCGTGCCGGGCGGGATGGGGACCATCGCCCGGGCTCTGGCCGACGCGGCGCGCCGCCACGGCGCGGAGATCCGCACCGACGCCGCTGTGGCGCAGATCCTCGTCCGCGACGGTCGGGTCGAGGGGGTCGCGCTGCGCTCGGGCGAAGAGCTCCGGGCCCGCGTTGTGGCCAGCGGCGCCGATCCCAAAGCGACGTTCCTGCGCCTGCTGCCGGCGGTCGACGCGGAGTTCCGCCGGCAGGTGGAAGGCATCCGCATGGAGGGTGTGGCCACGAAGGTCAACCTGGCCCTGGAGGCCCTGCCCGATTTCACCGCCGTCCCCGGACGCGGGCCCGGACCGCAACACCGGGCCACCATCCACATCGGGCCGACGATGGACTACATCGACCGCGCCTGGCGGGACGCGGAAGCCGGGCAACCTTCCGCCGCGCCCTTCCTGGAGGTGACCATTCCCACGACCTACGACCCCACCCTGGCCCCGCCGGGGAAACACGTGATGAACATCTTCGTGCAGTACACGCCCTACCGCCTGGCGGCGGGGACCTGGGATGAGGTGAAGGAGGCCTACGCGGATCGCGTCATCGACACGCTGGCGCTGTACGCGCCCAACATCAAGGAGATCATCTCCCACCGGCAGGTGGTCAGCCCGCTGGACCTGGAACGCGACTTCGGGCTCACCGGCGGCGACATCTTCCACGGCCAGATGACTCCGGACCGACTGTTCTTCATGCGACCTGTGCCCGGCTGGGCGGACTACCGGACGCCCGTGCGGGGTTTGTATCTCTGCGGCGCGGGCGCACACCCGGGCGGCGGGGTGATGGGGGCTCCGGGATACAATGCGGCGCGGGAAATCCTGCGGGATTGGGCGGCGCGTCGGTTTTCGCGCCGGTGATCCCCAAAGCGGCGCGTCGCCGCCTACAGCCTGAGGTCGATGATGGCCGAGACGCCCACGCCGGGGACGCGGCGGACCTGCTTCCACGGCTCCAGGCTGTCCACGGGCACCAGGGCCCGGATGGAGAAACTGCCCTGGTAGTTCGCGTCGATCGCCGCCACCGCCTGAACCTTCTCCACCGCGGCCTTCGGTCCGGAGACCTGGGCGGCGCCCACGGCGGCCTCTCCCGGCGCGTTGATGCCGATGGAGATGCTGAGAATGGGAACGACTTTCGTGGACTGCAGCGTCGTCGGATCTCTGGCCTGGACAAGGGTGTTGATGAAGGTGTTGATCGCCGGGGCAAAGGCCTTCACCGCGGCCCCGATCCCGATGGTCTTGATCACGGCTGCCGCGGTGAGCCCGGGAGCGGCGGGTTGCTGCGGAGCCGGTCCGGCCTCCGCGGCGGTATGCCCGAGCACCTTGACCTCCCTGGCCAGGATTGTCCGCGGGGCCGTCCGGCGGCCTTCGACCTCGACGATGTCCCCCACGCTCAGCCGGTCGTAGGGCTGATGCATGCGGCGGCTCTTGAACTCGATCTCGGCGTCCCGACGCAGCACCACCGACCAGACGGCATTCGTGGAGAACTCCCGCACCTGGAAGGAGGGCTCGGCCGAAGCAACGCCGACACTGAGAATGACGCCCGTCACCTCGACCTTCCGGCTCTGGGAACCCGGCAGGGCGTGGGTGAGGAGGAGGCTCATCACGACGGCGACGAGAATTCCGGACAGGATTCTGCGCGCTCCCGGCATCTGGGAACCTCCGACGGCCTTCGGATTGCGGCGAAGCAAACTCACCGGAAGCATTCCCCGCACCCGGCGGCGTCAGACGCCGTCGCCCCGGGGCCGGCCCCGTAGCGCGCCGCCCGTGTTCAGGGTAGGATGACGGACATGGAGCGGCTGCGGCGACTTCCCGGGACCTGCCCGGTGACGTGGGCCGTCGTGGGCGCCAATGCGCTGACCTTTGTGATCACCTTCGTCACCCGCACCGCCCTCTGGAGCCCGCTGGTCTTCCACCCCGCGACGGCGTCGGCCGCGCCGTGGTCGGTGGTCACCTATCCGCTGGTATCGACGGAGATTCTGTGGGTGCTGCTGGGCGGCTACATGCTGTGGTTGTTTGGCGGCAGCCTGGAGCGCGGGTGGGGCGCGCGAGACTATCTGGTCTTCCTGGTCCTGACCAGCGCGGCGAGCGCCTTGGGTCTGTGGGTGGGGTCGGCCGTCACGAGGATCGGAGTCGCTCTGGCCGGCCTGCCGATTCCCCTGGCCAGCGCGGTGGTGGCGTGGTCCGTGATCAATCCGCGGGAGCGGCTGCTCCTGTACTTCCTGCTCCCCATCGAGGCGCGGTGGCTCGGGGTGGCCTCGGCAATCCTGGTGTTCTTCTCCTTCCACTTCCCGCTGGGACTCTTCGCCCTGGCCGGACCGGGAGCGGCCTGGTGGTACGTGCGGCGCGGGAGATACGCCATGGTGCGGCCCTCGCGCCCCCGGTCGGCGCGCCTCCGCCCGCTCCGGGAGGGCTCCGGCCGGACCCTGAACCCGTTCGCCCTCTACCGGCGCTGGCGGCTGAAGCGGCAGTTCATGAGGCTGATGCGTGGACCAGGGGGAGGCGACGCCGGGCGGGGACCCCACTAGCGTTCCGGCGCGCCCCGGAGCGACCGGCGCGCGGCGGTCTCCGCTGCGGCTTCCGATGCTACTCCCCCAGCAGGGTGAGCGGGACAAAGAGCTCCTCGAGAGCGACGGGTTCGGTCAGGAGACGCTGCTCCACCAGGTACTGTACAAGCGTGGTGAGGACGTGCCTGTTGGCCTCCAGGCCGTAGGGCCAGGGGTCGTCGCCGAAGACCTCGGCCATCTCCTCAAGATCCGCCTGGAGCCAGGGCAGCGTGTAGCGCAACGCGCTGCTGAACTTCATCTGCGCCAGGCACCAGGCCTTGGCCTGGACGAAGGCCTTGTAGAGGCTTTCCGCGATCCAGCGTTGCTCCCGGTACAGCGCTTCCCGGATCACCACGGTGTGCATGATGGGAAAGATCCGGGTCCGCGCATAGTACTCGCGCTCCAGTTGCCGGTACTCGGGGAACAGCCGGACGATGCGCGGGTCTCTGCCGAAGGCGTCCGGCCGGCGCGCGCCGATCAGCGCGTCGATCTCGCCGTTGACCAGCAGCTCGTTGAGGGTACGGTCCTGGATCCGCGTGATGGGGACACCCTCCGGCCGGTTGACCAGGACGTCGGGCCGTCCCGGGGCGTTGACGCCGCCGCTCACCCACTGCAGGGTCTCCAGGCGGACGCCGTAGTCGTGCTGCAGGAGCCCCCGAATCCACACCGCCGCCGTCTGGCTGTACTCGGGGACGCCGACCCGCGTTCCTTCCAGGTGTCTGGGCGTCCGGATGCCGGAGGCCGTGTTGACGAAGATGTAGCCGTGGCGGAACATCCGGGACGGGAAGACCGGGATGGCGACGAAGGGGAAGTCGCCCCTGGCGCGGCGGATGAGCGCGTGGGCGCAGGACATCTCCGAGACATCGAAGGCCTGGTTGGACAGCATCCGGGCGAAGATCTCGGGCGGGGACTGGATGGGGACGTAGATCAGATCGATGCCTTCCGGGCGCACGAGACCCGTGCGCAGAGCATCGGTGCGGTCGTACGGCCCGCAGGCCAGCGTCAGGCGCAGCACAGACGACACCTTCGCACACCGGCCGGCCATTCCCCTGCCCTGGTGTTCGCGCCGGGATGCATGGAGGGGTGCCGGGTACGGTACGGAATCAATATCAGCAAATTCGTCGGGCCGTGAAGGCGCCGCAGGGGAGCGAGGCGATGGAGTCCCGCTACGACGCAGGGATGAGGGTGCGCCGGGAGGTGCTCGGGGAGGACCACGTGGCCCGGGCCCAGGCGCAGCAGACGGCGCTGGACGCCGACTTCCAGCGCTTCATCACCGAGGTGGCCTGGGGGTCGGTCTGGGCCCGCCCCGACCTCGACCGCCGCACGCGCAGCCTGGTGACCATCGGCATCCTCGCCGCCCTGGGGCGCGAGGAACTCGCCCTGCACCTGCGCGCCAGCCGGAACACCGGGGCCACGCCGCGGGAGATTGCCGAGGTGCTGTTGCACGTGGCCGTTTACGCCGGCATCCCCGCGGCCAACGCGGCCTTCGCCCTGGCCAAGGCGCACCTGGACATCCCGCCGGCTCAAGGAAGGAGGGACGGGTGATGACGCTTCGGCGGAGCAAGCGCGATCCCGAGTTTCCGCCGTATCTGTACGAAGCCTACCGGGCCACGGTGTTGCGCTCTCCGCGCCAGCCGCCGGTGACGATCCCCACCACGCTCTCGGAGGTTACCGGTCCCGGCCCGGCGCTGGTGGGCATCCTGCCCGAGGACAGCGACCTGACCACCAACATGGGCACGGGCCAGCCCGCCATGGGCGAGCGGATCATCGTCACCGGCAGGGTGCTGGACGAGCACGGCCAGGGGCAACCCCGCACCCTGGTCGAGATCTGGCAGGCCAACGCGGCGGGGCGCTACCGGCACCGCAAGGATCAGCACAACGCGCCGCTGGATCCCAACTTCCTGGGCTACGGGCGGTGCCTCACCGACGAGACGGGGACCTACCGCTTCACCACGATCCGTCCCGGGGCCTATCCCTGGGAGAACCACCCCAACGCCTGGCGGCCGTCCCACATCCACTTCTCGCTCTTCGGCCCGTCGTGGACGTCGCGGCTGGTGACGCAGATGTACTTCCCCGGCGACCCGCTGCAGCCCCTGGACCCGATCCTCAACGCCATCCCCACCGAGGCGGCGCGGCAGCGCCTGATTGCCCGCTACGATCACACCGTGACGCAGCCGGCCTGGGCTTTGGGCTTCCGGTTCGACATCGTGCTGCGCGGCCCGGAGGCCACGCCCTTCGAGGAGCCCGAGCCCATCGCGGCCGAGAGGCGGTGAGGGGGGAGCGGTCATGAAGACGGTGGCCCTGGCCCTGACCCCGCCGCAGACCATCGGGCCGTTCTTCCACGGCCTGGTCCGCGCCCGGCTCAACGTCCTGGTGAGTCCGCAGACCCTGGGCGACCGCATCCGGATCGACGGCGTCGTCCTGGACGGGAAGCGCGACCCGGTGTCGGACGCCATGGTCGAGATCTGGCAGGCCAACGCCGCCGGCCGCTACCGCCATCCGGCCGACACGCGGGAGGTGCCGCTGGACCCGGCGTTCACCGGCTTCGGGCGCGCCGCCACCGACGACGAGGGGCGGTTCTGGTTCGAGACCATCCGGCCGGGACGCGTGCCTTTCACCGGCAGGATCGAGCAGGCTCCGCACATCAACGTCATGGTCTTCGCCCGGGGGCTCCTCCATCACCTCTGCACCCGTCTCTACTTTCCCGACGACCCGTTGACGGAGGCCGATCCGGTGTTGAACCTGGTTCCGGCCTCGCGCCGCGGCACCCTGATCGCCGCCCGCGTGCCCTCCGCGGCCGTGCCGTCCTACCGGTTCGACATCATCCTTCAGGGCGAAGGGGAGACGGTGTTCTTCGAGGTATGATCCTGCGCGGATGACGGACCCTGGCGCGCCGCGCCGGGCGCGCTTCCTGTCCCTGCCCGAGGCCATCGCCGAGTACGTCCACGACGGGGACGCCGTGGCCATGGAGGGGTTCACCCACCTGATCCCCTTCGCCGCCGGGCACGAGGTCATCCGTCAGGGCAGGCGGGACCTGACGCTGATCCGGATGACACCGGACCTGATCTACGACCAGCTCATCGGGATGGGCTGCGCGCGCAGGCTGGTCTTCTCCTGGGGCGGCAACCCCGGGGTGGGGTCCCTGCACCGGCTCCGCGACGCGGTCGAGGACGGCTGGCCGCAGCCGCTACTGCTCGACGAGCACAGCCACGCCGGGATGGCCGCGGCCTACGCCGCGGGGGCGGCCGGACTGCCCTGCGCCATCCTGCGGGGCTACGTCGGCACCGATCTGGCCCGGGAGAACCCCAGTATCCGGTTCATCGAGTGTCCCTTCACGGGAGAGCGCCTGGCCGCCATTCCGGCCCTGCGGCCCGACGTCACCATCATCCACGCCCAGCGCGCCGATCGGGCGGGAAATGTGTTGATCGAGGGCATCGTCGGCGTGCAAAAGGAGGCGGTGCTGGCCGCGGCGCGGGCCGTCGTCACCGTCGAGGAGGTGGTGGACGACCTCGCCCCGGCCAGCCCCAACTCCGTGATCCTTCCCTTCTGGACGGTGGACGCGGTGGTCGAGGTTCCGGGCGGCGCGCGGCCTTCCTACGCCTACGGCTACTACGGGCGGGACAACGCCTTCTATCTGTCGTGGGACGCCATCTCGCGCGACCGCGAGACCTTTCTCCGCTGGATGGGCGAGCACGTGCTGTCCGGCCGGACCTAGGGACCGTCAGGGCGATGGAGCGGGCCGGGGATTACACGCCTTCAGAGATGATGATCATCGCCGCGGCGCGGGCGCTGCGCAACGACGACGTGTGCTTCGTCGGCATCGGAGCGCCCTCCGCCGCCTGCAACCTGGCCCGCCTCACCCACGCCCCCGGGATCACGCTGATCTACGAATCGGGCACGATTGCCGCCAGGCCGACGGTCCTGCCGCTGTCCATCGGCGACCCCGAGTTGTGCGCCACGGCCCTGACCACCGTCCCCGTGCCGGAGATGTTCGCCTACTGGCTGCAGGGCGGGCGGATCACGCTGGGCTTCCTGGCCGCAGCGCAGCTGGACCGGTTCGGGAATATCAACACCACGGTGATCGGGCCCTACGCCCGGCCGAAGATTCGGCTGCCGGGCGCCGGAGGGGCTCCGGAGATCGCCAGTTTCTGCCGTCAGGTGTTCGTCATCGTCCCCCACGAGCGCCGGGCCTTCGTCGAGCGCGTGGAATTCGTGACCACCTTCGGCTTCGGCGAGGGGGGAGAGCACCGCAGCCGCCTGGGCCTGACCACGGCCGGTCCGGCGCTGGTGGTGACCAGCCACTGTCTGATGCGGCCGGATCCCGAGACGAAGGAACTGATCGTGACCTCGCTCCATCCGGGCGTGTCGAAGGAAGAGGTGATGGAACGCACGGGGTGGCCGGTGCGGTTCGCCGCAGACCTCGAAGAGACCCCGAGGCCCACCGCGTACGAGCTGAGCGTGCTGCGCGAGCTCCTGAAGCGCTCCGCCCCGGACGCCGCCGCGAGGTCATGATGCGGGAGGCAATCTTCGCCACGCCGGAGATGGCCGCCGTCTTCTCCGATGAGGCCTTCGTCCAGCGTCTGCTCGACGTCGAAGCCGCGTTGGCCCGTGCTCAGGCCCGGGCCGGGATGATCCCGCCGTCGGCGGCCGAGGTCATCGGTCGCCGGTGCCGCGCCGATCTTTTCGACCTGCCCGCGCTGTTCCGGGAGGCGGCGGAGGCGGGAACCCCCGTCATCCCTCTGGTCCGCAGGCTCACCGAGCTGGTGGACGCGGGGGCCAGGGGTTACGTGCACTGGGGCGCGACCACCCAGGACATCGTCGATACCGCGGTGATGCTCCAGATGCGGGAGGGCCTCGATCTCCTCACCGCCCGCCTGCTCGCCCTCGCCGCGGTGGGCGCCTCCCTGGCCGAGCGCCACCGCCGGACGCCGATGGCCGGCCGGACGATGCTGCAGCACGCCGTTCCGATCACCTTCGGCCTGAAGGCCGCGCGCTGGCTGGCGCTGACCGTCCGGCTGGTCCGGAGGCTCCGCCGGGCGCGCGGGGAGGCGCTTGCCGTCCAGCTCGGCGGCGCCGCGGGCACGCTGGCGGCGATGGGACCCTCCGGCCTGCGGGTGCTCGAGGGGCTGGCGGCGGAACTGGGCCTGGCCGTTCCGGAGCTGCCCTGGCACGCCGAGCGCGATCGGGTGATCGAGGTCGCCTCGCTGCTCGGGATGACGGCCGCGGCCATGGGGAAGATCGCCGGCGATCTGATGCTGCTCGGGCAGACCGAGGTCGGCGAGGTGTCCGCCGGCGCCGAATCTGCCGGGGGCCGGTCCTCCACCATGCCGCAGAAACGCAATCCCGTGGAGGCGATTACCGCCTCGGCCGCCGCCCGTCTGGCCGTGGCCGCCGTCCCCGCCGTCCTTGCCGGCGCCGTGCAGGAGCACGAGCGCGCCGCGGGAGGCTGGCAGGCGGAGTGGGAGGCGGTGCCCCGTCTGTTCCGCCTGACCGCCTCCGCCGTGGCCTGGACGCACCGCGCGCTGTCGCACCTGGAAGTCCATCCCGAGCGCATGCGCGACAATCTCCAGGCCGCCGGGGGCATGATCATGGCGGAGGCGCTGACGATGGCTCTGGCGGAGAAGATCGGTCGGGAGGAAGCCTACCGCCTCGTGCAGCAGCTCGCCGACCGGGCCGCGGCGGCGGGGACCGGCCTGCGCCAGGCGGCGGAGGCCGACGACCGGATCCGCGGAATTCTTCCTCCGCCGGCGCTGGCCCGCGCGCTGGAGGTCTCGAACTACCTGGGGAGCGCGGAGACGTTCATCGATCGCGCGCTGGCGGCGTATCGGGAAATCCAGGAAACGGGCCCCGGGCAACGGTCATGACGGCGAGACAGCTCACCGAGATGCTGCAGAAGGCCAGGGTGTTCGACCTCGAGCACCCGCGGCGCTTCGGCGATCCCGTCCACCCTCCGCACCGTCCGGGGACGCTGCTCACCCTCCACCGCCGGCATGAGGAAGGCGCGGAGGAGCGCCGCACGAGCGCGGCGGGGATGATCTTCACCGCCGAGCACGCCGGGACGCACATCGACGCCTTCTGCCACCAGGCCATGGACATGACCCTCTACGGCGGCGTGCGCGTCTCTCCGGCCGTCCAGACGCCCGCCGGCTTCACGCAGCACGGCATCGACACCGTGCCGCCGATCGTGGCCCGGGGGGTGCTCCTGGACCTGGCGGCGCTGCGCCGGGGACGGCTGCCGGAGCGGTCGCTGGTGGAGCCGCCGGACCTCGAGGCCGCGCTGAAGGCGCAGCGGACGGAGATCCAGCCCGGAGACGTGGTGCTGGTGCGCACCGGCAGCGACACGGTGTGGGGCGATCCGGAGCGCTATCTCAACGGTGCGGGGATCTCGGGCGAGGCTTCGGAGTGGCTGGCCGACCGGCGCGTCCGGGCCGTGGGCAGCGACAACATCGCCTGGGATCTGCCGGGCTACGTCGATCACCGTCTCGGCGTCACGCTGCCCGGCCACGTCGTGCTGCTGGTTCGCCGCGGCGTCTACATCATCGAGAACCTGAACCTGGTGGAGCTCTCCGCCGCCCGCGCCTATGAGTTCGTCTTCCTCTGCCTGCCCCTGAAGATTGCCGGCGGGACGGCCAGCCCGGTGCGCCCCCTGGCCCTGGTGCCCTAAAGCCGAGAGCCCGACCTGGGAAGGGCGTCCGGCGGCCTCCCCTGCGCCCCTGGCTCTCGCCCGGCCAGGCGTCGGCCGCTCCGGTTCCCCGATCAGATCTGAGCCGGTCGGAGCAGACGGAGGGTGAGGAATCCGGCGACCATCGGCAGCCAGAAGGTGTACAGGCGGTAGAGGATCGTGCCCGCGGCGGCCACCTCCAGCGGGACACCGAGCGAAGTCAGGGTAAGCGTCATCCCGGCCTCGACGACCCCGGCGCCGGAAGGGGTGATGGAGACGACCATGAAGACGGCCCCGACCGCGTAGCCGGCGATCAGCACCGCGGGCGCGAGGCGGTAGTCCAGGGCGGCGAAGACCACCGCGAGCAAGGCGATCGAAATCACCTGCAGGATGGCCGCATGCAGCAGGGGCGGGATCGCCCGCAGCGGCTGAGCGCGGACCTGCGTCAGGATCTCCTGGATCTCGTCGCCGAAGGCGGACGACCGTTGCGGCAACAGGCGCCGGGTCCAGCGGAGGCGGCGGCGCAGCCAGGCGTTGGCCCGGGCGATCCGCGATGCGACGAACTGCGGTTGAATCAGTCCCCAGGCGACCAGCGCCGCCACCGTGAGGGCCACGATGTAGAAGAAGCCGACCGCGGCCAGCGAGGCCGGACCCAGGTCGTGGTGCAGATGCAGCACCATCAGGCCCAGCAGCAGCACCGGTGTCAGCGCGGCGTAATCGAACAGGTAATACGCCAGTCCCGTGAGCAGCGCCCGGGAGGCGGCGATGCCCCGATCCCGCGCGGCGGTGACGAAGAACGCGATTCCGGAGGCCGTCCCGGCGGGCAGGGCCAGGCTGGCGAAGGCCATCACGAGGGAGAGGAGCACGGCGTCGCCCAGCGCAATCTCGGTGGCGAAGATGCGAAAAACGCCGCGGTACAGTGCCCCCTGGTTCACGGTGAAGGCGGCGGCGAGAACCGCGGCGGCGAGCAGGGCGGGCGGGGCGGCCGAGACGAAGACCTCGCGCAGGGTGGAGAGTTCTGAGGTCCGCAGCACGACGGCGGCAAGAATGGCCACCGGCGCCAGCAGCCACAGGATCCGCCGCGCCATTCAGGGCTCCCGGACGGCGAAGAGCTCGTTCGTGCGGATGAAGCTGGCCAGCAGCAGGTGGAGGTAGGGCGTGCTGAGCTGACTGCGGTAGGCGTTCAGGGCGTCCTGCTTGGCCTGCTCCACCTCCGGTGCCACGTCGAACCGCACCCATCGCCAGGCCGGATCGATTGTCAGCGCGACGGGCACTGTCAAGGGATCGCGGCGAGCCAGGCGCAGGGGGCGTGGGAACGCGGGGGCGTGGACCAGGAAGGCGTACACCGGCGCAACGCCCCTCACGGCGTCGACGAGACTGGCCACGGCCTGATGGTCGCCGTGCCGGTCAAAGGGGGCGTGGGTGATGATCAAAGTAGGCCGGACGTTGTGCACGATGCGCGCCGCGAGCGCGACCAGCGTCTGCTTCGTGTATGGAGCCCCCGGTTCCAGGACATCCGGATAGTCCGCCTGCCGAAGGCGGGTATACGGCGAGGTGAACGGCGTCGCGCTGCGCATCACCGCTTCGAGCCCGCGATCGGGGAAGCCGAGAAAGTACACCTGGGAGGACGGCACGCCGAGACGGGCCAACGCCTCGAGCGTCTCCTGCTGGCGGATGCGACCTTCCTCGATTAACTGGCCGGCCTTCGGCCGCACCTTCCGGGAGATCACCGCGGCGGCAAGACGGTTGCTGTCGCCGTTCGTGACCACCAGCACGGCGACGGGGACGCCCATGCGGCGGGCGGTGGCGATGAATCCTCCGGCGCCGATCACTTCATCGTCGGGGTGGGCGACGACGACCAGGATGCGGTCGCCCACGGCCGGCATCCGCGCCGGCGGAACGCTCTGCGCCGAGGCGCGCGACGGGTGCATCAAGAAGACAGGCGCCGCGGCGATGAGGACCACCAGGGCAAGGACCAGAAAGATGATCATCGGCGGCGACCTCCGCGGCCGGATGGCCAGACCGGCCTGCCGGGCCAGGTCGGTGGAGGCCCGCATCTTCAGGCGCAGGCCGGCCATCGTCCCGTACTTCTCACGTTTGGAGCGGTGGTTCACCCCCTGCCAGGTGACCCGCTGGGTGCTGGCGCCCCGCTCGCGGACCACCCGGTCCAGCGCCATCTCCAACCCGAAGCCGGTCCGCTCCAGCCGGTCGGCCTGACAGAGCAGGGAACGCCGGATGGCGCGCTGACCAGAGAGGGGGCGCATCAGCCGGTGGAGCCGGTCCTCGGAGAACACCGCCACAGCCATCTCCGCCCTCCCCCGGAGCACGGGCTCGAGGAGCTCGGTGAGATGCGCCGGCCGGAGCCCCACGAGATCGCCGTCCAGGAGAAGGATGATGTCGCCCTGGGCTGCGCGCAGGGCCTCGAGGACCGCGCGCCCCTTGCCCCCGTTTTGCCGGAGCGTGATGACGTGGTGCGCTCCGGCCCTGACGGCAAGCGACGCCGTGTCGTCACTGCTGCCGTCGGAGACGACGACGATCTCGTCCACCAGGCGGCAGGCGCGCGCGGCATGGATCACCCCGGCGATCGTCGCCGCTTCATTGTAGGCGGGGATCACGCAGGAGACGCGGATCGTATTCACAGGGACGTGATCGTGCGCATCGGGATCTCCGCTGTCCCACAATCCGAGCGAATGGCGGCTGGAGTTGGTTCCCGTCCGTCGAACCCTCCAGCTATGGCCGCCTTCTTGCGCGCGCTGGGGGGCGCCGTCACCGACGCGGGGTATCTCCTCCTGGCCGCCTCGCCGCCGTTGCGCGCCGCCTATCGCCGCTGGGCCAAGGGCCGCTACCGGGCTCTGGCTCTCCGCTATGCGGCCACGATCAGCGACGATCCGACATACTTCGCGCCGCTGGCGGCCCTGCTGCAGGCCCTCGGGCCGGCGCCGCCTGCGATCATCGCGGAGGTCGGCGCCGGAACGGGCGGAGCTACCCTGCTGCTGGCCCGCGCCTACCCGGATGCCTTTCTGGCCGCGATAGACGTTTCGCCGCCGATGCTGGCCCGCCTGCCGCCCGGCGGGTCCGGACGCATCCGGCGCGTGGCCGGGGATGCCTTTGCGCTGCCGCTGCGCAGCCGAATTGCCGACCTGGTGCTCGTGCACAACGCCCCGTTCGACCCGGCGGAGCTGTTCCGCGCGGCCGCTTCCTCGGGCGCGGTGGCAGTGATCCTCAGCAGCGCCGCCCTGCTGCCCCGCTGGCTGCGGCGCTGGAGACCGGCCAGCCCGGCCGGCTGGCAGTGTGTCCGGGAACTCCACGCGGGTCGCGGCATCGCCTGGGTCTTCCGCCGGGAGGCGGTCAGTCCCGGGCGGACAGCCAGCGGATGGTGAGGAAGAAGACCAGGATCCCGAAGCATGCGGCCCCGGACTCCTTCTCAGAGGTTCTCCACAGCCCGCGCCGCGCTGGTCTCTCCGCCGCGCCAGGCCCGGCGGGCGGCCACCGTCCGCCAGGCCTCGACCAGCCCGCCCGGGAAGGCCAGGACGATGAGCACGAACAGGATGCCGAAGATGAGCAGGTGCACCTCCACCAGCCGCAGGGCCAGCGTCTCCCGCAGCAGGAGGAAAACCGCCGTGCCGGCGGCCGGTCCCCAGACGGTCCCCACCCCGCCGAGAAACGTGATCAGCAGCGCGTCGAACGTCCACAGCGGGCTGAAGGCGAACTGGGGATAGAAGCTCACGTGGTAGTAGCCGAAGACACCGCCCGTCGTCCCGGCCAGGGCGGCGCTGAGGACGAAGGCCAGCAGTTTGTGCCGGAAGACATGGACGCCGCTGGCCTCCGCCACGTCCTCATCCTCCCGGACCGCGGCCAGGCCGTGGCCGAACCGGGAGCGGGGCAGCCATCCGGCCACAGCCATGGTCAGCGCGGCCACGCCCAGCGCGAGCACGTAGCGGGGCGCCAGGCGGTAGCCGGCGAGAGCGGCGGTGGGGAGGGTGGAGACCTCAGGCAGCACGTTGCTGGCGGTGATGCGCAAAATCTCCGCCACCGCCAGCGTGCCGATGGCAAAGTACGGGCCGTGCAGGCGCAGCGAGGGCGCCCCGACGATCACCCCGGCCGCCGCCGCGGCGAGGGTGCCGGCGGCGAGGGCGAGGAGGAGCGGCTGGCCCTGGAACCAGAGGAACCGTGTGAGGAGGGCCCCCAGGCCGAAGAAGGCGGCGTGGCCCAGGTTCACCTGTCCGCCGAATCCGCTGAGCAGGTTCCAGCTCTGGGCCAGGGCGATGTTGAGGAACAGCAGCACGCCCCAGGTGAGGATGCTGCGGCTGGACGTCAGCAGCGGCAGGACGGCCAGCCCCGCCGCCGCAGCGCCGCCCGCGACAATCCAGCCGGTGCGGCCGCGGGTGCTCACCGTGAGAACAGGCCCTGCGGCCGGATGCTGAGGACGAGGAGGAACAGCGCCAAACCCACGACCTCCCTGTAGGCGTTGCCGAGGAGGAAGCCGCTCATCGACTCCACCACGCCGAGGAAGATGCCGGCCACGAAGGTGCCCAGGATGTTCCCCATCCCGCCCAGCACGATGACGATCAGCGCCTTCAGCGTCCAGTGCAGTCCGATGGCGGGGCTGACGGCGTCGGAGACGCTGACCAGGACGCCGGCCACGCCGGCCAGGGCCGAGGCCAGGGCGAAGGCGCTCAGGTACGTCCTGCCGATGGGGATGCCGACCAGCGCCGCGGCCTGTTCGTCCTCCGCCGTGGCGCGGATCGCGGTGCCGCGGCGGGTGCGCGTCAGGAAGAGGTGGAGGCCGCCCAGGAGCAGGAAGGCCAGGGCCAGGGCGCCGAGACGGGCCAGGGGCACGACCACGGGGCCGAGACCGATCACCGCGCCGGCGTACGGCGGCGTCACCGCCTGCTCGTCGGCGGTCCAGGCCAGGATGGCCGCCGTCTGCAGCGTCAGGGCCAGGCCGAAGCCGATGAGGATCGAGTTCTTGATCCTGTGCTCCTCGGTGGCCCGCACGAGGTGGCGGAAGAAGGCCCAAAACAGCGCCGCCCCCAGCAGGAACAGCATCGGGCCGGCGGCCAGGACCGAGAGGAACGGATCCACCCGGCCGAGGGCGAACAGCCACACGCTGACGTACCCGCCGAGCATGATCAGCTCGCCGTGGGCCACGTTGAGCATCTTCAGGACGCCGAAGGCCAGGGAGAGGCCGACGGCGCCCAGGCCGTAGAGCCCGCCGACCAGCGTGCCGAAGACGGCGTTCTGCAGGAGGATGCCGTTCACGGGAGCACCCCGCGGGCGGCCGGGGACGTCCCCAGGTAGACCTGGATCACCTCCGGTCTGGCCAGTGCCTCCTGGGGCGTTCCGGCGGCGATGGTCCGACCCGAGTTCAGCACCAGGACTCTGTCGCACAGGACCCGCACGGCGCGGACATTGTGCTCGACCAGGACCAGCGTGGCGCCGTCGGCGCGCATGCGGCGGAACAGGTCGAGCATCGTGTCCACCTCGGTCGGATTCAGTCCGCCCAGCGGTTCGTCCAGCAGGATCACCCGGGGCTGCGTGGCCAGCGCCCGCGCGATCTCGACGCGCTTGCGCTCGGTGAGCGTGAGCCTGGAGGCGGGCACCGCCGCTTTGTCGGCCAGACCGACGACGCCCAGCAGCCGGAGGCCGTCGTCCCGGGCCCGCCGGGCGGACGGCCGGTCGCGCGCATAGAGACGCGCCACCAGCACGTTTTCCAGCGCCGTGAGGTTGGGCAGCGGGCGGACCAGCTGGAAGGTCCGGGCGATGCCCAGCCGGGTCCGCAGGCTGGCCGGCGCACGGGTGATGTCCGCATCGCCGAGGCGCACGCGCCCGCGGTCGGCGCGCAACGCCCCGGCGATGAGATTCAGGACCGTCGTCTTCCCCGATCCGTTCGGACCCAGCAACCCCAGGATCTCTCCGGCGGCCACGCCGAAGGAGACATCGATGACGGCCCGCAGGCCGCCGAAGGTCTTCGACAGCCCCTCGACCCGCAGCAGGTCCGTCAGATCACCGCGCACGCCAGGGCGGCGCCGGATACTGGAAGGGCGATGCTCCCGCTCCCTGCGGCCACACCCGCACCTGGCGCCCGCCCTGCCACTGGTTCAGCACGAACTGCACGACGCCCGTCCCGTCGGCCCGGAAGCGGACCGGTCCGGCCACGGTCATCATGTTGGTGGCGGCCATGGCGTCGCGGATCGCCGCCGGCTCCAGCCTGTTGGCGCGTTCCACGGCGCCGGCCACGATCTGCACGCAGGCGTAGGCCGGCCCGGCCGTGACGTCGGTCGGTCGACCGAACCTCGCCTGGTGCTTCGCGTTCAGCTCGGCCACGCCCGGATAGGTCAGCGAGGAGTGCCAGCCCGGCGCGAAGAGGACGTAGTCGCCGTCCTTGCCCAGGGCCTGCCCCCAGGAGGCCGGATCGGCGGCCCGCACCATCAGGATAGTCTTGGGGGTGAAGTCCAGTTCCTTCATCTGCCGGATCAGCCCCAGTCCGTCCGGCGGCGTGGGGATGGAGAACACGGCCTCGGCGCTGGCCGCCTTGGCCCGCAGGATGATGTCGGAGAAGTCGCGGGTCCCCACGGTGTACTCCGCGGAGAGGACGATCTGATAGCCGAACTCGGTGGAGCGCGCGGTCCACAGCCGGTCCATCTCCCGACCCCAGTCGGTGCGCTCGGCGAAGATGGCCACCCGCGTGGGTCGCTGACCGGCGGGCACCGCGGCGTTCAGGAAGCGGTACATGCCGATGGCGATGTCGGGGGACTTGATGAAGGGCGAGAAGAGGTACTTGAACCCCTGCTGGTGGACGGACCACAGGGCAAAGGCCACGCCGCAATAGGGGATGCGGTTCTTCTCCGCCACCGCCGCCGCCGCGGCATGGAGGTCGCTGCCGAAGCCGCCCAGGTAGACGACCGCGCCCTGGGTGGCCAGCGTCTCCAGACGGCTGACGGTCTTGGTCGGGTCGGACTCGTCGTCCAGCACCATCAAC
The DNA here is from genome assembly GCA_031459765.1 of Armatimonadota bacterium. Lineage (NCBI taxonomy): Bacteria > Bacillati > Candidatus Sysuimicrobiota > Candidatus Sysuimicrobiia > Candidatus Sysuimicrobiales > Candidatus Kaftiobacteriaceae > Candidatus Kaftiobacterium > Candidatus Kaftiobacterium secundum. The sequence continues at coordinate 560,289 of JAVKHY010000001.1, forward strand.
TCCAGGGGCATCCGCCGTCCGCCGACCTGGACGCCGCCGCGGGCGTTGATGTCCTCCACCGCGATCTCGTACCCGGCGCGGATCTGCGCCCCGCCGCCGGCGAACCGGCCGGTGAGGGGGATGACCGCGCCCAGCTTCACCGTCCCCGCCGGGGCGCCCACGATGCCGGGCGCCCACAGGCTCAACACCACGGCCGCGACTGCGACCGCCAGGACCACCTTCCGCATGCTTCCACCTCCAGAGAGGGCCTTCACCTCGGGATCACCGCCAGACCGTCTTCGCTGTTTCCACCACCAGGCGCAACTTGGCCCACTGGTCGTCTTCGCTGAGGAGGTTGCCTTCCATCACCGAGGCAAAACCGCACTGCGGGCTGAGGGCCAGCCGGTCCAAGGGCACGAAGCGACTGGCCTCCTCGATGCGCCGAATGAGGTCGCGCGGCGACTCCAGGGCGGGCCGCTTGCTGCTCACCAGGCCCAGGACCACCATCTTGTCCGGCGGGACGAAGCGCAGGGGCTCAAACGTCCCCGAGCGCTCGTCGTCGTATTCGAGCAGGAAGCGGTCCACATTCAGGGAGGAGAAGAGCTTCTCGGCGATGGGGTCGTAGCCGCCCTCCGCGTACCACTGGCTGCGGTTGTTGCC
>JAVKHY010000002.1:300000-386828 GCA_031459765.1 Armatimonadota bacterium
CGGAACAGGCGCATGCGCCACCTCTCCGGCACTGGCCTCAGTCCCCCGCTCTTCCCGCGTCTCCCAGATCGAGACGATCGGGAACAGTTTGCTGAACAGGATGTAAATGAGTGCAAAGCCCGCCAGGGCCGCCGCCGTGATCGACCACTCCACCCACGTCGGCCGGTAGACCGCCCAGCCCACTGGAGCACGCCGGATCGGTAAGAACGGATACTGAAGGGTGGGCACGATGATGACGAAGCGCTTCAGCCAGGCTCCGACGTTGACCAGGAGCGAGGCCACGACCGCGGCCGCGATCGGGCGCGCTCGGAAAAACGGCAGCAGCGCGACAAAGAGCCAGATGCCAGCGGCGGTCAACACCCACGGCAGCAGCGCACGCAGGGCGGCGACGTCGCCCAGGGCCGCGGCGGGCGACCCCGAGGACGAGACGAAGACGCGCAGGCCGAGGGTGGCGGCCAGCGCGGCCAGCGCCGGTCTGGGCTGAAGCAGGGGGGCGCTCTGCAGGCGCGGCACCCAGGAGATCGTCGGCAGTGTGAGGAGCAGCACGGGGACCAGCAGTCCGCCGATCTGTGTAAACCAGAAGATGCGCGCATAGGGCCCGCTGACCACCGCGCTCAGGTAGCCGCGCTCGTGTGTCGCCAGTTTGTACAGCGGCGTCCAGTACTCGTTGAAGGTGAAGTAGGCGTAGATCAGGCCCAGCGCGATAAGAAGATAGCCCATCCGCTTGAAGTGGCGCACCGTAATGTAGTCCTCCAGATGGTACGCCCACCGGAAGGCGGCCATCGCGGTGATCACGGCGGCTGCGCCGCTGAACAAGGCCCCCGAGACGAAGTACGGCCCGAAGATCGTACTGTTCCATCCCGCGCGCAGCGTCATCGCCATGATCCAGGACACCACCGTGTGCACCGAGATCGCCACGGGGATGATCAGCACCGCCAGCACGCCGATGATCGTTTCCAACTGGTGCTTCTGCCCGGGCGTCCCGCGCCACCCTAGGGCCAGGATCGTGTACAATCGCCGCCGCCACGCCGGCCCCCGCGCATAGTGCTCCCGCAGCAGCGCGATGTCCGGGATCATGGGCACGTACAGGAACAGCGTGCTGCCGGTCAGGTACGTCGTGATCGACATGATGTCCCACAGGATGGGCGACTGCAGCCGGCCGTGCAGGAGGAGATTCAGGATGCGGTCCGGCCGCCCCATGTCCACGAAGGGCATCAGCGCTCCCATCAGCAGCGAGGCGAAGGTAATCGCCTCGGCCATCCGCGTGATCGGCCGCCGCCACTCCGCCCCGGTGAGGCGCAGGATGGCGGACATCAGCGCACCGACGTGGCTGACGCCGATGAAAAAGACGAAGTTGGTGATGTAGACGCCCCACATGAAATTGTCGCGCAGCCCGGTCACGCCCAGCCCGTAACGCAGCTGCACGCCGTAGGCGATGAGCCCCCAGAGGATGATGGCCACGAGCCCGCCGACCAGCGCGTAGTAGCGCGGGCCGGTCGCCTGCAGCGAGTCGAGCAGGCGCTGCTCGCGAGGTGCGAACGCCTGACGGCGGCGCCCGTCGATCACGGGTGGACCCCCCTGGTCGCCGGCTGCGGCTCATCCGGCGGCGCCGGATAGACCCGCTTGCGCGGCGGCAGGTAGTATACGCGCGGCTCGGTGCCCAGCTCTTCCAGGAACCGATAACCGGCGTTCTGGCGGATCAGCTCGGAAAACCGCACCGTCTCCCCCTGGGAGTTGGTTACGGCATCCTCCTCCTGGTCGCCGAAGTAGATGGCGCCCATCGGACAGGCCGCCACACAGGCCGGCAGCCTTCCCTCTTTGACGAGCCCCGGACAGAAGATGCACTTCTCGGTGGTGCCCTTGCGGTGGCGTTGGTTCCATTCGTCGGAGTACGGGAGGCTCTGCTGCGCCTCGGTCTCGGGCGGCTGGACCCAGTTGAAACTCCGTGCCCCGTACGGACAGGCGGCGATGCAGAAGCGGCAGCCGATGCAGCGCGAGGTGTCCTGCATCACGATCCCGTCCTCGCGCTTCCAGGCCGCGCTGACCGGACAGACCTTGACGCACGGCGCGTTGTCGCACTGCATGCAGGGCCGGGGAAACCAGTACGGGGCGGCGACCTCATTGTCCCGCAGCTCGTAGACGCGGATCCACTCCTGCCCGGCGGGGGTGAAGTGCATCCCCTGGCAGGCACGGGTGCACTCCCGGCACCCGTCGCACCTGGCGAGGTCGATAACCATCACCCACCGCCGCCCCGGGATGCCCGGCCCCGTGGGCTGCGGGGGCGATGCGGCGTAGGCCACCGCTGCCGCCCCGGCCCCGCCGGTCAGACCGTTCAGCTCGACCAGCGTGCGGTCCACCGTGGGCGCGGCGACGAGCGCGGGCACCGGCGACCTTCGGCCAAGGGGCAGGCGGCGGAGGAAGCGGCCGCCGCCCAGCGGGACGAGGGTCGCGGCGCCCGCCGCCAGCGTCCGCAGGAAGGTCCGCCGGGTGAGCATGGGCTCACCGGCCGGGCAGGACGACGAACTGCCCGATCTGATCGGGATGATCCCGGGCGCATCCGGCCAGAGTGCACGCATAGTGGTAGATGCCGGGCCGGGCGGCCACAAACCGCAGCGTAACGGTCTCCCCCGGCGCGATGGTCGGAACGGCGACGTTCAACGCCCCCAGACCGAAGCCGTGGGAATCCTCCTCGTCGGTGTTGGTGACCCGCAGGATGACGGTGTCGCCGGCGTTGACGACAATCACATCGGGTATCCAGTGGTGGACTTTCCGCTCGCCCGCCTCGAAGGAGTGCAGGTAGAGGCCGACCTGCCGGACCTCGGGCGTGACCGGCGCCGTGGCCGAGACCGGAGGCACGTAAATCTGGAAGACGACATACGCGCCCCCGATGGCCAGCAGCGCGGCGAGCAGGACCGCCCCGAAGATCGTCCATCCGCCGCTATTCATCACTTCACCACGACCACGCCCTTCATGCCCTGCTCGTAGTGGCCTTCCACCATGCAGCCCATCTCAAAGGTGCCGGTGCGCCTGGGGGTGAACGTCAGCTCGGCCGACCGGCCGGGGCCGACCTCCACCTCGAAGATCTCCTCCCCTTCGACGGCAATGCCGCCACCTTCCACCTCGACCTCAACCCCCTTGAAGTACGAGTGCTCCTCCGCCCAGGCGTGCATCTCGCTCTCGTCCATCTTGCCCGCGGGCGTGTCGTAAACCATGAACTCGTGCTTGACCTTGCCCTTGTTGAGGAGCGTAATCTGCGTCTTGGTCCCGGCCTGCAGCGTGACCCTGGCGGGAGTGAAGCTCATCTCGCGCAGGGTGATGGTCAGCTTCTGCGCCTTCGCCGCGCCCAGCGCGCTGCCCACCGGCAGCGTCGCCAGAAGCACGGTCACCGCCAGGAGACCCGTCCACCACCGCATCGTCCTCACCTCCGCTCGTCGTCACACCACCCCCAGGGTACGATCCGGGCGGACGCCGCGACAACGCACCGGCGGGTAGTCTTGGCGGGGCCGCACCTACCCGTCCGGGTAGGCGGAGACGGGCGGGCAGAACGTTGGCCAGCTCCAAAGACGCGCCGCGGTCAGCCGGGATCCTCCGGCAGCAACCCCCGGCGCGCCGCGTAGGCGATGACCTCGGCGCGGCTGCGGAGGTGGAGCTTGTCCAGGATGTTCTTCATGTGGAACTTGACGGTGTTCTCCGAAATGTGCAGGGCCGCGGCCACCTCGCGGTTGCTGGCCCCCCGGCTCACGGCCTGCAGCACCTCGCGCTCCCGGTCGGTCAGCGCCTCCGGAGGTGGCGCCTGCGGCTGCTGTCCGGCGAACTCCTCGAGGATCCGCGCGGCGAGGGTGCGGGTGATCGGCGCCTCCCCGCGCTCCACCCCGCTCAACAGGTCGAAGAACTCCCCGGCCCGGAGGTTCTTGAGCAGGTAGCCCTGTGCTCCGCTCTTGATCGCTTCGAACACCATCCGGTCTTCATCGGAAACGGTGAGCATGACGATCTTGATTTGCGGGGCCTGGGCCTTGATCAGCCGCGTTGCCTCGAGGCCGCTCATGCGTGGCATGGCGATGTCCATGAGCACGACATCCGGGCGCAGGCGCAGCGCCGCCTCCACCGCCTGCAGGCCGTCGCCGGCCTCGCCCACGACCTCCACTCCCCGCGTGGCCAGCAGGCTGCGCACCCCGTCGCGGAAGAGGGCGTGATCGTCAACCAGCAGCACGCGCACGCCGGCCCTCCTCCATTCCCGGGAGCACCACCTCGACGACGGTGCCTCCGCCAGCTCGGACGCCGACGGTCATCGTGCCGCCGATGGCTTCCGCCCGCTCCCGCATCGTCTGCAAGCCGAACCCTGCGGTCGGGGGCGCGGCCTTCCCGCCAATCCCCACGCCGTCGTCTTCCACGGCGACCACAATCGCCCCGCCCCGCGCCGCCAGCCGGACCACCGCGTGGCGCGCTGCGGCGTGCTTGCGGACGTTGGTCAACGCCTCCTGGACGATGCGAATGAGGTGGACTTCCGTCGTGGGCGGGAATTCGACCTCGTCGATCTCGACGACGAGCCGGGTGTCGACGCCGCTGAGCTCGGTGAACCGCCGGGTGTAATCGGCCAGGACCGGAATCAGGCGGCGATCCGGCCCCGTGGTGGTGCGCAGGCTCAGGATGGCTTCCCGCAGGTCGGCGTAGACCGAGCGCGCAGCCAGCTCCAGCTCCTCCAGGTGGGCCAGGGCCTCCGGGATCTGGCCCTGGCTCACCAGCGCATGGACCGCCTGCACCTTGGTGTTTACGTAGCCCAGCACCTGCCCGACGCTGTCGTGCATCTCCCGGGCAATACGCTCCCGTTCCTCCACCATGGCCACGGATCGCAGGCGCTCCTGCAGACGGGCGTTCTCCTCCAGGGAGCGGAGCAGCCGGAGGCGCATCGTCTCGAAGCTCTGGCCGAGCGCGCCGAGCTCGTCCCCCCGACGCACCTCGATGCGCTGCGCCAGATCGCCTGCGGCGATACGCTCCGCCCCCCGCTGCAGGAGCCGCAGCGGGGCCACCACCGCTCCGGTGTCGAGCCAGGCGAAGAGCAGGGCCACGGCGAGCACGACGACCTCAAAGAGGAGGACGCGGTCGCGCAGACGCCAGAGCGGGCCAAAGGTTTCGGCCTCACTCTGTCCGATCCCAAGCCCCCACGGCGCCGACGCCAGGGGCGCAAAGGCCATGAGGTGAAGGGGACTGCGGCCCTTCGGCTCACGCCGCTCCTCGCTCGCCCCCACCAGCGGCCGGCCCTCGGCGATCAAGCGGGCAAAAAAGTCGGGATGCTCGTTCCGGGAGAACACCTCATCAGGGTCGGTCCCGGCAAGTACGATGCCGTCCGGGCCCACGAGGACGGCATGGCCGGTTTCCCCGATGGGCAATCCCCTGATAAACGTGAACAGCGCCGGTGTGGTGAGGTCGATCGCCCCGAGCAATGCTCCGGCGATCCACTGCGGACCGTCGAAGACTGGCACGGCGAAGAAGACCACAGGCCTGCCGTCGGCCCGCCGGATGAGGCTGCTCGCCTGCGGCCGGCCCGAAGTCAGCACCTGCTGCAGCAGGGGGGAGCGCGCCAGAGGCTCGAACAGGACCGCCTCCTCCGGTTCGGCGACCCGGATCTTCGATCCTCGATCGAGGTAGGCGATCCCCCCGGAGAACAGCGGCATCTGCAGGTAGGAGACCGCCAGCTCGCGCCGGAGGGCCCGGAAGTCGGACCGCGCCAGGTGCGGGCTGAGGCGCGCGCTCAACCCGTTCAGGGACCGCCAGCCCTGGGCCAGTTCCTGATCGATGTGTTCGGCGGTGGTGCGCGCCATGACCAGGCGTTCGGCCAGCACCCGGTCGGTCGCGGCCCGCACCATCGCCAGACCCATCACCCCCAGCGGGGCGGTGGCGACGAGCACCCCCAGCGCCACGAGGAGCATGATGCGGTTGCGCAATCCCACCGCGACCACCACCCTCGCAGACATCATCTAGCGCGGCGGCGCGTCGAGGACGACCAGGTGCCCGATCATTCGCTCATGGTCCGGCGAGCAGGACCCGGCGGCCGGGTCGTAGGGCAGATAGCACCGGTATTCGAAGATCCCCGCGCGGTCCGCGCGGAAGGTCACCTCATCCACGTCCCCGCCGGCCAGGACCTTCGTGCGGACGTTGAGGCCCCTGAACTCGATGGCGTGGCTGAACAGAGACTGGTTCATCACGCGCAGGCGGACCGTGTCGCCCCGGCGCACGACGAGCATCTGGGGATCATAGAGGTGGCTGGTGGCCGGGCCGCCGATGCCCCCCTGCCCGGTGATGAGCATCGCCAGGTCGATGGTCGGGGCGCCGGAGGGGCGCCGTTCCGCCGGGCGAAGCGCGAACAGACCGACCGCGATCGCCGCCGCCGACACCATCGTCGCCGTCCACGCGACCATCTTGCTCATCCCGTCACTCCGTGACGAGGAGATAGCCGCGCATCAGATCGTGATCGGGCGTGCAGTCGCCCGTGGCGGGGTTGTGGGGCAGTGCGCACCGGAAGAGAAACACCCCCGTCCGGTCGGCGACGAAACGCAGAGACCGGCTGCTGCCCGGCCTGAGTTTCCCGGTCCTGAGGTTGTACCCCGTCAGTTCGAAGTCGTGGTTGTACCTGTCGGGGTTGCCGACGGCGAGATCGACGGTGTCCCCGCGGCGCACGACGAGCATCGTCGGGTACCAGCGGTGGGCGGCCACCCCCTGCCCCGAGAAGGTGGCGACAACCATGGACAGGGTCAGCGTGGCGGGGGGCCGGGGGCCGACCGCCTCGGGCGGACCCTGTCCCCGTCCGGCCAGGGCCGCCACACTGACGACCAGCGCCAGGACGCTCAGGACGAGGGCGATCCGCTCCATGGACGCCGCCTCCCCTTGTAGGAATTACTCTACGCGCGCTCTGCGCGCATCGACTATAGGGTGTGGAACGGATTCGACGCCCGGCCGGAGCCCGAGGACAAGATGCCGCCGCAGCCCGATAGCCCCCGGATCATCCGGACCATAGGCTGGCAGTGGACCAAGGAAACGCAGCGTTCAGAGTGAACACGCTGTGTACAGGGTGAACACCGCGGGCGAGACGACCGCCCGGACCCAAAGGAGGGGAGCACAAATGGCGAAGGTAGAGTCGGCGCTGGTCGAGGTCTACAGCGACCCGCCCTTCGCACGGACCCTGTTCAGCACCACCCGGTTCGCCTGGCTGTGGGCGGCCGTCCGGATCTGGCTCGGCTGGCAGTGGATCGAGGCCGCCCGGCACAAGGTCGGGGTGGAGGCCTGGACGGGCACCGGCATGGCCCTGAAGGGATTCTGGGAGCGGGCGATCCAGGTGCCGCCGCCTCCGGCACGGCCGCCGATCGCCTTCGACTGGTACCGCACCTTCATCCAGTACCTGCTGGACACGCAGTCCTACACCTGGTTCGCCAAGCTGGTGGCCTACGGGGAGCTGGCCGTCGGCATCGCCCTCATCGTCGGCGCCTTCGTGGGCATCGCCGCCTTCTTCGGCGCCTTCATGAACTGGAACTTCATGATGGCGGGAACGGCCAGCACCAACCCGCTGCTCTTCACGGCCGCGATGCTGCTGATCCTGTCCTGGAAGGTCGCGGGGCACTACGGGCTCGACCGGGTGCTCCTGCCGCTCCTGGGCACGCCCTGGAGGCCGGGGAAGGCGTTCATCGGTCGCACCGCTTCCGCCGCATCCTAGCGGAGCGGTCGATCACCGGGAGGGACCCCGGGGGGGCGGGGTCCCTTTCCTCTTTCTTGAGGCAGGAATGGGGCCGGCCTGTGGAATAGTGTAAGACCTTCGACGGGTATGAACTGACCGGTGATTCCACCATCGTCTGTGGGTGAGGTTCAGAGATGGTCCTGTTCGTGCTGGTGAACTGCCTGATCGTCCTCCCCCTGACCTGGATGTCGCTGCGCTGGCTGGGCGTTCCGGACCGGCACGAACTGGTCGCCGGGATCTTCCTGACGATCGTGTACGCCCTGTTTGCCTCGACGCTGTTCGGCATCTTTTCAGGGTAGGAAAAAATAAATTAACGGCGACAAGCCTGCCTGCCATTCCCTTTCCTCCCCAGCGCGGCCCGCCTCCGGGCGCGCGACGGGATTGACCTCGCCCGTCCGCGGAGGAACACTAGAGGGTGGAGCGGAAGGCGCTGTCCGGTTGGGTGCAGACCGGAGGTGACGGACGATGGTGTGGGCAAACGTGGTCAATGCCCTGCTCGGACTCTGGTTCGTCGTGGCGCCGTTCGCGCTCGGCTTCCAGAATCGCCCCGGCCCGATGTGGGCCAGTATCATCGGCGGGGCGGTGCTGTTCATCCTGGCGGGCTGGGCGGCGCTGGACAAGCGGATGCGCCTCCAGGCCTGGGTGCAGTATGTAAACGGTCTGGTAGGCATCTGGTTCATCATCTTTACCTATGTCTTCGCGGACGTCGCCGGGGTCGCCCATGCGCGCTGGACCACCGTGCTCGGTGGCCTCATCGCGCTGGTGCTCGCGGCCTGGCTGGCGTTCGGCGCCCTTCCGAAGGAGGCCAAGGCCTGACCGGAAGACCGGGCGCCTTCCGCTCCCCGTTTACAGGATCCCGTCGTCCGCACGAAAAGTCCTGACCATCGGCCGGAAGACCGACAGGGAGCCGGCGGGACCCTGCTGAATCCGTCTACATCCACCAACCTCGACGTCCGGCGTTGATGTCAAGCGCATCGCGGCCTGCAGGGTCCGCTCCCCCGCTCCTGCTGCTGAAGGAGATCACCAAACAGTTTCCGGGGGTGGTGGCCAACGACCGCGTGACGGTTGACGTCCAGGCGGGCGAAGTGCACGCGCTGTTGGGCGAGAACGGCGCCGGCAAGACCACGCTGGTCAAGGTGCTGTACGGAATCCACCAGCCCGACGCCGGCGAGATCCTCCTGCGCGGCCGGCCGGTACGGATCCGGGCCCCCCGCGACGCCCTGCGCCTGGGCATCGGCATGGTTCCCCAGCACTTCCTCCTGGTCCGCCGGCACACGGTGGCGGAGAACGTGTGCCTGGGGCTGGAGGGGACTCCGGCCCTGTTCCCGGCCCGTCAGGTGGAACGGCGCATCAGGGAACTGGGCGACCGGTACGGTCTGGTCGTGGATCCCCGCGCCCCGGTCTGGAGCCTCTCCATCAGCGAGCAGCAGCGGGTGGAGATCCTCAAGGCGCTGATGCGCGGCGCGGAGATTCTCGTCCTGGACGAGCCAACGAGCGTGCTCACCCCGCAGGAGGCGCAGGGCCTCTTCGCCGTGATGCGCCGGATGACGGAGGAAGGCCACGCCGTGATCTTCATCACCCACAAGCTGGACGAGGTCCTGGCCGTGGCCGACCGCATCACCGTGCTGCGCAAGGGCCGGGTGGTGGAGACGCTGGCCGCCGGGAGCGCCGACAAGCGCCTGCTGGCGCGGATGATGGTCGGGCGCGATGTGGAGTTCCGGCTCACCCGGGCCCCGGCCGCGCCCCGGGGCGAGGGCCTCCGGCTCGAGGAGGTCTGGGCGCTGAACGACCGCGGCCTGCCGGCACTGCGGGGCGCGTCCTTCACCGTGCAGCGGGGGGAGATCGTCGGGGTGGCGGGCGTGGCCGGGAACGGCCAGCGGGAACTGGTCGAGGTGATCACCGGGCTGCGCCGGATCCTGCGGGGCCGGGTATGGGTGCTGGGGCGGGACGTCACCAACGGCGACGCCCGGATGGTCCTGGAGACCGGGGCGGCCCACATTCCGGAAGAACGGATGCGGGCGGGGATCGTGGGCGCGATGTCGGTGGCCGAGAACCTGGTGCTGCGCCGCTACCGCGAGGCACCCTTTTCCCGCGGCCCGCTGCTCAACCCTCAGGCCATCCACGGCTTCGCCCTGCGCATGATGAGCGCCTACGGCATCGCCGCGCCGTCCCCGCGCGCCCCGGCGCGGACCCTCTCCGGCGGCAATGTCCAGCGGCTGATCCTGGCGCGGGAACTGTCCGGAGAGCCGGGCCTTGTGATCGCCGCCCACCCCACCTCGGGGCTGGACATCAGCGCCACGGAGCAGATCCACACGCTGCTGCTCCGCCGGCGCGAGGAGGGCGCCGGGATCCTCCTGGTCTCGGAGGACCTGGACGAGATCCTTACCCTCTCCGACCGCATTGTGGTCATGTTCGGCGGCCAGGTCGTGGCCGTCGTGCCCGCCGCCGAGGCCGACCGGGAACGGATCGGACTGATGATGACGGGACAGCGGCCGTGAGAGTCGGGCCCGTGGTCGTCGAGCGTCGGGACGCCCCCTCCTGGAGCTGGACGTTGGCGATCTCCGCCCTGGCCGTGGGGATGGCCCTGACCCTGGCCGGCGCCATCTTCTGGAGTTACGGCGTCCCGCCGCTGCGGGCCTACGGCGTCATCGTCCGGGGCACCCTGTTCAATGCGCGCGCCGCGCCGGAGATCGTGCGCAACGCCATCCCTCTGCTGCTGGCCGGGGTGGGGCTGGTGCTGGCCTTTCGCGCGCTGTTCTGGAACATCGGCGCGGAGGGCCAGATCCTCCTGGGGGCCACGGCCGCCACCTGGGTGGCGCTCTTCTCCCCGGTCCCCGACGCCTGGAAGCTCCCGGCGATGTTCGCCGCCGGCTTCGTCGGCGGCGCGCTGTGGGGGCTGATCCCCGCGCTCCTCAAGCTGCGCTTCGCGGTGAACGAGGTCATCTCCACGCTGATGATGAACTACATCGCCCTGTACCTGGTGTCGTGGCTGGTGCACGGTCCGTGGAAGGGCCCGGAGATGCGGGGCTTCGCCTTCACCAACGCCTTCCCCGCCGCGGCCCGGATCCCGACGATCGCCGACACGCGCGTCCACTGGCCCACGCTGATGCTGGGGCTCCTGCTGGCTGCGGCGGTGGCGTACCTGCTGGCCCGGACGCGGGCCGGCTTCGAGATCCGGATGCAGGGGGAGAACCCCGAGGCGGCCCGCTACGCCGGGGTCGACCCGCTGCGGACCACGATGCTGGTGATGGTGATCGCCGGAGGGGCGGCGGGCCTGGCCGGCGTGGGGGAGGTGGGCGGCATCCATCACCGACTGCTCGACCCCACCCAGATCTCCCTGGGATTCGGCTACGCGGCGATCATTGTCGCCTGGCTGGCCCGCGGGAGCCCCCTGGCGGCAATCGGGACGGCCGCATTCCTGGGCCTGATTTTCGCCAGCGGCGACGTGATGCGCGTGGCGCTGCAGATGCCGGCCCGCGTCACCGACGTCTTCAACGGACTGATCCTGTTCTGCCTCATCGGCAGCGAGCGCGCCCTCTCCTGGCGGCTGCGCTGGGCCCCCGGGGGGGCCCGGCAGCCCGCGGCCGCCCCGCCCGAGACCGTCGCCTCCGAGGCGCCGGGGAGTGATCGCTGATGGCCGGCGAGTGGATCCTCAACACGATCGTGCGCGGGATCGCCCTGGGCACGCCCCTGCTCTGGGCGGCGCTGGGGGAGGTCTACGCGGAACGCTCCGGGGTGGTCAACCTCGGGGTCGAAGGGATGATGGTCCTCGGCGCCTTCGCCGCCTTCGCCCTGGCCCAGGCCAGCGGGCTTCCCTACCTGGGTCTGCTGCTCGCCGCAGGCGTGGGGGCGCTGGCCGCCCTGCTGCACGCCTTCGTCGTGATCACCCTTCGGGCCAACCAGTACGTCTCCGGTCTAGCCCTGACGATGCTCGGCCTGGGCCTCTCCGCCCTGCTGGGACGGCGCTGGGAGGGGCTGCCGCTGCTGAACACGCTGCCGGAGATTTCCCCGCTCACCTACGGCGGCCTGCTGCTGGCCGGGATGCTGTGGCTCGTCCTGTATCACACGCGCTGGGGCATCATCCTCCGCTCCACGGGGGAGTCGCCGGCCGCCGTGGACACCATGGGGTTGAACGTCTTCTTGGTGCGCTACTTGGCCGTCGTCTTCGGCGGCGCCCTGGCCGGCGTGGGCGGAGGCCTGCTCTCCGTGGCCTACCGGCCGTCGTGGACGGAGGGGATGACCGTGGGGTTGGGCTGGATCGCCATCGCCATCACGATCTTCGCCTCCTGGGATCCGCTGCGGGCCGCGACCGGCGCCTTCCTGTTCGGGGCGCTGTTCCACCTCTCGTTTCGCCTCCAGACCTGGGTGGCTCCGGAACCGCTGCAGATGATGCCCTTCGCCGTCACCATCCTGGTGCTGGCTGTGGTCACCCGGCGGGGCGGCGCCCAGGGCGTCCCGGAGGCGCTGGGGATCCCCTACACGCGCGGAGAATCTTGAAGAAGGAGGTGCAGAGGCGGGCGAGGTAGGATAGTGCAGCGTCGGACGGGGGAGGGAAACGATGCGAGTGCTCAGAGCGTTGCTCGTCGTGGTGGTGATCCTCACCTTCGCCGCATCCGGGGGGGCTCAGGCGAAGCTGAAGGTGGGCTTCATCTACGTCGGACCGATCGGCGACTACGGCTGGACGCACGCCCACGACCAGGGCCGGAAGATCGCCGAAAAACAGCTGCCCATCGAAACGCTCTACGTCGAATCGGTGCCTGAGGCGCAGGTCGAGCCCTTCATCGACAAGCTGATCCAGCAGGGCGCCCGGGTCGTGCTGACGACCAGCTTCGGCTTCATGGACGGCACCCTGGCCATGGCCAAGCGCTACCCCAACATCATCTTCGGCCACGCCAGCGGGTTCAAGCGCAACCACAATATGTTCACCTACATGGCCGACTTCTACCAGGTCTACTACCTGAACGGGCTGATGGCCGGCGCGCTGACCCGAAGCGGCAAGGTAGGGTACGTGGGGGCCTTCCCCATCCCCGAGGTCAAACGGCACATGGGCGCCTTCGCCCTGGGCGTGCGGGCCGTCAATCCCCGGGCCACCGTGCATGTCCGCTGGCTGTTCTCCTGGTTCGACCCGGCGAAGGCCAAGGAGGCCACCGAGGCGCTGATCGCCGAGGGCGTCGACGTCTTCGCCTTCACGGAAGACTCGCCCACCGTGGTGCAGGTCGCCAGCAAGCGCAACCTTCCCAGCTTCGGCCACTACTCGCCGATGCAACGCTTCGCCCCGCGCCACGTCGTCTCGGGACAGCTGGTGCACTGGGAGCGCATCTACATCGACTTCCTCTCCAAGGTGCTGGCCGGCAGATACACCGCGGAGAACCTGCAGAACGTCGACTACTGGTGGCTGCTGGCGGAGAAGGCGGTGGAACTCGGCGGCGACTTCGGCGTGCCCGTCAACCCCGTCTGGATCCCGAAACTGCAGGCGGTGAAGGTGCAGACCCGGGAGTTCGGCCAGATCTCCGTCTACGACCTGGTGAACCGCCGCCTGGCGCAGATGTCGAGGACGCCGGTGGCCTTCGACCCCTTCACCGGACCGATCCGGGACCGCAAGGGGCGCCTGGTGGTCCCGGCGGGGAAGACGATGACCGTCGCGGAACTGACCACGATGGAATGGGCCGCGCCGGGTATCGTCGGTCCCTGGCCCAAGGAACCGTAAAGTTCGCGCACCCGTAACGGAGGCACGGCGGGATTCCCGGTGGGGAGGCCCGCCGTGCCTGCCCCCATGGCAGACGTCTCTGGCATCATCCTGGCCGGGGGACGGAGCCGCCGCCTGGGCCGGGACAAGCGCGACGTCATCGTGGGCGGCGTGGCGCTGCTGGATCGGGCCGTAGCCCTGTGCGCGCCGCTCGTCGACGGGCTCCTGATCGTGGCCCGCGAGGCCGGTCCGCCCCGCCGCGGCGTCCCCGTCGTCGCCGACGAGATATCCGATCGCGGGCCGATGGCCGGCGTGCTGACCGGCCTGCGCCGCAGCCGGCACCCCAGGATGCTGGTCATCCCGGTGGACATGCCGCTGCTGACGGCGGAGTTTCTGCGCTTTCTGATCCGGATCGCCCCCGAGGCCGAGATCACCGTCCCCAGGTGGGAGCGGGGGATCGAACCGCTCGTCGCGGTCTACACGCGGTCCTGTCTCGGCCCGCTCGCCGACGCCCTGGCCCGCGGCGCGACCGCCCTGCACGCCTTCATCCAGTCCGCGGGCCGCTCCGTGCGGTTCGTGGACGCCTCGGAGATCGCACCCTTCGGCCGGCCGGAACGGCTGTTCTTCAACATCAACACGGCGGAGGAGGTCGCCGCGGCGGAGGCGATGCTGGCGGAGGAGATCAGGCCTTCGCGATCTGCACCGCCGTGACTTTGTACTCCGGGGTGGCGGTCTGGGGATCGCGGTGCGGGCCGGTGACGCGGTTCAGGAAGATCTCCGCCGTGTGAAAGGTGGCGAAGACCACACCCGGTCCGACGGCCGTGGTCAGGCGTACGGGGAGGACGGCGGCGCCGTAGCGGCTGCGGACCGCGGCCCGCTCGCCGTCCCGCAGCCCCAGCGCCCGGGCGTCCTCCGGGTGGAGATCCAGCACGTCGGAGGGACGCAGCTCGCTGTTGGCCGTACGGGCGGTCATCGTGCCGGCGTTGAATTGATAGAGATTCCGGCCGGTGATCAGCACAAAGGGGAACTCCGCGCTCGGCGCTTCGGGGGTCGGCCGGTACGCGATGCGGCGCAGCGTCGCCCGCGCCCCGATCGGGAAACCCCGGCCGTGGAGCAGGGGCGTGCCGGGATGGTCCTCCGAAGGGCACGGCCACTGCAACCCGCCCTGCTCCAGCCGGGCAAAGGAGATGCCGGCGCCGGCGGGCCAGACCCTGCGGATCTCATTCCAGATCTCCTCGGCGGACCGAAAGGCAAAGTGCTCCCCCTTCCCCATCGCCGCGGCCACGGCGCAGAGGATCTGCCAGTCGGGCCGGGACTGGCCGACCGGCGGCAGCGCCTGCCGGATCCGCTGCACGCGCCGTTCCGAGTTCATGAACGTGCCGTCCTTCTCGAACGACGAGGCGCAGGGGAAGAAGACCGTGCCGTACCGGCGGGCCGTCTCCTGGAGGAAAAGGTCCTGGACGATGACCAGGTCCATCGCGGCGAAGGCCTGCTCCGTCGTCCCGGCGTCGGGATTGGTGAGGAGGACGTCCCAGCCGATGACCCACAGCGCCCGGAACGCGCCGGCCCGGGCGGCGTCCAGCATCTGCATCGCGTTCAGGCCTCCGGCCGCGGGGATCGGCGCCCCCCAGACCTGCTCGAACAGCGCCCGGCCGTCCGCGACCGGCACGAACCCGGTCAGGTTGTCCGGCTCGCAGCCCATATGGGCCGCGCCCTGCACGTTGTTCTGCCCCCGCAGCGGATTGATCCCCGTGCCGGGCCGGCCGACGTTGCCGGTGAGCAGGGCCAGATTCGCCAGGCACATCACACCCTCCGTGCCCTGCGTGTGCTCGGTGACGCCCAGCCCGTGAAACATGAGCGACGGCTTCTCGGTCGCATACAGGCGCGCGGCGTCCCGGATGGACCGCGCCTCGACGCCGCACAGGTCCGCCACCCGCTCCGGCGCGTAGGTCCGGATGAACTCCCGGTAGGCCTCCACGCCGTCGGCCCGCAGCGCCAGGAAGGCCTCGTCGGCCAGCCCCTCTTCCAGGACGGCGGCGGCCATGGCGTTGAGCAGCGGCACGTTCGTGCCCGGCCGCAGCTGCAGGTGGTAATCGGCGTAGTCGGCCAGCTCGATCCGGCGCGGGTCGATCACGATCAGCCGGGCGCCGCGCAACACGGCCTGCTTGATGCGCGCGCCCACGATGGGGTGGTTCTCGGTGGCGTTGGTCCCGCAGAGCAGGATCGTTCGGGCGCGCTCAATGTCGTCGAAGGAGGAGGTGGCCGCCCCCGTGCCCAGCATCGCCCGGAGGGCCGCGGCGCTGGGCGCGTGGCAGACGCGGGCGCAGCAGTCCACGTTGTTGGTCTGCAGCACGACCCGCGCGAACTTCTGGGCCAGGTAGTTCTCCTCGTTGGTGGCGCGCGCCGACCCCAGCACCCCGACGCTTGGCGGGCCGTGCTGCGCCGCGATCTCCCGCAGCCGCCGGGCGGCAAAGGAGATCGCCTCATCCCACGAGGTCTCGCGCCAGCGCGCACCCTCTCGAATCAGCGGTGTGGTGATCCGGTCCGGCGCGTGCACGAAGGTGAAGGCATAGCGCCCTTTCACGCACAGATGCCCCTTGTTCACCGGCGCCTCCAGGACGGGTTTCACCTGGACGAGACGGCCATTCCGCGTGCCGGCGAGCAGCTCGCAGCCCACACCGCAATAGGGGCAGGTCGTCCGGGTCCACGTCGTCGGCGCGCCCTCGGCCAGCACCGACCGGTCCTCAAGGGCCCCGGTCGGACAGGTATCGACGCAGGCCCCGCAGCTCACGCAGGTGCTGTCGGCGAAGGCGCCGCCGGAGTCGGGGACGATCTTACTGCGGTCTCCACGCTCCCACACCTGCCAGACGAACTGCCCCTGCACCTCCTCGCAGATCCGCACACAGCGGTAGCACGAAATACACTGCGCCATGTCCACCCGGAGATACGGGTGTGACTCGTCCACCTCAGGGGCCACAGACCCGGGCAGCTCGTCCGTGAGCCCGTAGGCTCGCAGGTAGCGATGGAACTCCTTGTCCGGATCCCGCAGGACGGCGTCCCGAGGGTACCGGCGGGCCAGCATCCGCAGGAGGCTGCGGCGCAGCGACTCCACTTCCGGCGCGTGGCTCTCGATCACCATGCCGTCGGCGAGCGGCGTGGTGCAGGCCGTCGGGGGGCGCGGGAAGCCGTCGATCTTCACCGCGCAGAGCCGGCACCCCCCGTAGGGCGCGAGCCGGGGATCAAAACACACCTGCGGAACGTGGACGCCGATGGACTCCAGCGCAGCCAGCACGGTCAGACCGTCCCGGAACTCGCAGGTCCGACCGTTTACCGTGACCCGAACCACGAGGCCACATCCTTTCCGTAGTAGCGCACGATGCTCTCGACGAACTCCCCCAGCCCGATTCCGTGGCCGCACAGGCTGGTCTGGCGCAGCGCCGGGACGATCGCCTCGAACTCGGCACGCGCCGCCGCCGGCAGGCGGCCCTGCATCCCCTCTGCCAGCATGCGCTCCACCGCGGCGGAGCCCACCCGGCAGGGCGTGCACTTGCCGCAGGACTCAAAGGCCGCGAAGCGGAAGACGTGGTGGACGAGCTCCAGGATCGAGGTGTGGCCGTCGAAGGCCACCACGCCCCCGTGCCCCACGGCCGCGCCGGCCGCCCGCAGTTCCTCGAAGCCGAAGGGCGTGTCGAACTGCTCCGGCGGGAGCACCCCGGCCAGCGGGCCGCCGATGATGACGCCGCGGACCGGCCCGGTCGTCAACCCGCCCCCCAGTTCCTCGACGATGTGGCGCACCGAGACCCCGAACTCGATTTCGTACAGTCCCGGCCGCCGGAACAGGGAGTTGAGCGAGACGACCTTCGTGCCGCGGCTGCGCGAGAATCCCAGGCGCCGATAGGCCTCGGGGCCGTGGCGGACGATCCAGGGGATGCTGGCCAGCGTCTCCACGTTGTTGACGAGCGTGGGACGGCCAAAGAGACCGGAGGTGGCGGGATAGGGCGGACGCGTGCGGACTTCCGGCCGTTTCCCCTCGATCGCGTTCAGCAGGGCCGTCTCTTCCCCGCAGACGTAGCTCCCCTGGCCGAGGACGAGCTCCACCTCGAAGGAGAACGGCGAGCCCAGAATCCGGTCCCCGAGCAGCCCGGCGCGCCGCGCCTCGTCGAGCGCCCTGACGAGAACTTCGCGGGCCTGAGGATATTCCTTGCGCAGGTAGATGTAGCCCCGACGCGCGCCGGTGGCGTGCCCGGCGATGGTCATCGCTTCGATCAGGCAGAAGGGATCCTCCTCGAGGATGAACCGGTCGATATAGGCGCCCGGATCGCCCTCATCGGCGTTGGCCACGACGTACTTGACGGACCCGGGCTCCGCCGCGACGGCACGCCACTTCCTTCCCGTCGGAAAGCCGGCGCCGCCGCGGCCGCGCAGGTCCGCGCGTTCCACCGCCTGCACCACCTCCACGGGAGGCTGTCGCAGCGCCGCCTCCAGCGCGGCGTAGCCGCCCCCGGCGGTGTAGGAGGCCAGCGTCGTCGCCCCGCCCTCGACGAGGCGCTCCAGGACAATCGTCTGCGGGGCCCGGGCTTCGATCCGCGGCCGCAGGCTGTCCTCGTTCGCGGCGGGGGCCAGGTAGCACTTGCCCAGGCAATAGACCCGTGCGATCCCGGAGGTGGCCGCGGCCCACCGGGCGGCATTGAGGTGCCGGGCCACGAAACAGGCCGTGCCCTGGCAGGCCCGACCGTCGAGCGAGAGGTCTCGCAGGTGATAGAAGGACTCGACGGGCCGGCGGGCGCCGCGGCTCACGCGATCTCCTCGTGGTAGTAGGTGTCCCCGGCGCAGGCCCGGCACAGGATCCGACCGTTTACGACGACTTCACGCCCGTTGATGACCTCCTCTTCGCACCCCGCGCATGTCACCCGTGCGCTGGCCCGGCCGAGGAGGTCGTCCAGCGCGACCGTGAGGGCCACCGGTCGTACCGTGAGTAACTCCTCCACCGGCAGGCGCTGGTAGGCGTCCAGTTGAGCGTGCCAGCCGCTGCGCGCCCCCGGCGACACCTCCAGGGCCCGCTGGCGGATCTGCGGGCGCGGGGCGGCGCGCACCGCCCGCCGGGTGCGCAGATCGACCACCGTCGCCGCCACCCGGCCGAGGTCTACCAGGCGCATCGTCCGATGGCCGAGGGTGCAGCCGGTCGCCGCCGCGATCCCGTCCGCGAAGCAGCCGTCGGTCTCCACGAAGACATACAGGCGCCGGCGCGGCGGCGGCAGTGACACCCCCAGCGCCTCTGCCGCGGCCAGCCCGATCCGCGCGCCGAGCACCTGACGGGGGCAGAGGTGCCGATGTTGGGAGGCCGACCGAGCGAGGATCTCCTGTAACAGTGCCATGGTGCTCACCCCGTATTGCGGACTTTCCTCTCGACGGCACGGCCTCCTCTCCCGGGCTGCCAGGGGACGGCCCCGGACTGCTACAATGGCTGGTGCAGCTATGCGCATTCTGGCCTGTGCCGATCTCCACGGGCGAGCGGAGCGGATCGCCCGCGTCCGGAGCCTCGTGGCGCAGCATTCGCCTGCGGTGGTCCTCCTGCCGGGGGATCTGACCCATGCCGGTTTCGGCAAGGAGGCCCTGGCCCTGTTGCACGATCTCCCCGTCCCGGTTCTGGCGGTGCCGGGCAACATGGATGCGCCCTTCGCCGCAGGCGAGATCCGGCGGGCCGGCGGACTGGCCGGCGCGGAGCCGATCACGATCGGAGGCGTCACCTTCGGCGGGCCGTCGGTGAACGGCGCGGTAGACGTGCTGGTGGTGCACGAGCCTCCCCGGGGCACGCTCGACCTCGTGCCCACCGGCCGGCACATCGGCTCGGCGCAGGTGCTGGAAATGATGACGCGCCTGCGCCCGCGGGTGCTGACCTGCGGGCATGTGCACGAGTCGCCCGGGATCGTGCGGGTTGGTCCCACCCTCGTCGTCAACTGCACGATGGGCGATGGGAAGACGCAGGGGGCGCTGATCGAGATCACCGCGGAGGAGGTCGGCGCGCGGCTGCTCTGATGGAGCCCTGGCCGGCCACGTCGGAGGAACTGGAAGAGGTGCAGCGGGAGCTGGCCGCGCTCGCGCCGCCGCCCTGGCGGCCTCCGGAAGACCACTGGTCAGCGGCGGGATGCTTCGTCTGCTTCGTCCGCGGCACCCGCGGCCCGGGGTCGGCAGGCGATCGCGGCTGGGCGGCGGCGGCCCTGGTGCGGGGCGACGAGGTCGTCGTGGGGCCCGTCATCCGGCAGCTGGCGGGATATGCCTACATTCCGGGACTGCTGGCGTTACGCCAGGGGCCCCTGCTGGAAGCGGCGGTGCGCGCCCTCCCCGGGCGGCCCGACGTCCTCCTCGTCGACGCCACCGGCCGCGACCATCCCCGCCGGGCCGGCCTGGCCCTGCACCTGGGAGCGCGCCTGGACCTGCCGTCGGTGGGGGTGACACACCGGCCGCTGCTGGCCGACGGCCCCCCGCCCGCCGACGACGACGGAGCGACAACTCCGCTGTGCATCGGCGACGAAGTCGTGGCCTCCTGGGTGCGCCCGCGGCGCGGCCTCCGCCCCCTCGTCGCCCACGCCGCGTGGCGCACCAGCGCCGAGGTCGCCGCCGCCGTCGTCCTCGCGCTGGGGCGCGGGCGAAGAACCCCCGAGCCTCTGCGCGCGGCCCGGCGGGCGGCGCGCGCCGCACGCGCGCATGACGAGCGCTGACCGGCCGGGCCGCCCGCCGGCGGCCGTCGGCGGGGTTCAGACCGCGCCCAGGATCTGCGCCGCCTTCTTCACGTCACGCGGGCCGACCCACAGGATCGCGCCGTAGTACCCGCTCACGGCAACGGCGTCCGTGGCGACGACGTTGATCTTTGCCTGCGCCAGTTTGTTGTAGTGGTCCACCAGCGCGCCGGTGCGGTCGTCGCCGGTGAGCAGGAATGCCTTCTTCGGGCCCACCAGCTTCCACTTCGCCTTCCGCGCGGCGGCCCGCAGCGCCGCCGCATCCGACGGCACCAGGTTCAACTGCGCCCGTCGGCCGCTGGGGAAGGCGTGAAAGGCCAGCAGGTTGACGCCGGCATCCTTGAGGTGGCCGAGGACCCGGGCACCTTCGCCGGGCCGGTCCGCGGTCATGACATAGTAATAGTCAACCAGACGGATCGTGTCTGGCATCTGGCATCCCCCCCGATGCGCACTGTTCCGTGCGGCCCGCCCGGTCTCCTTGATCCGCCGGCGCCGACCCCTACCGCAGCGCGGCGGATCCCCCCGCCAGCACCGCCGCGACCAGCGCCGAGGCGAGGATGGAAATCAGCCACCCGGCGGGGATGATCCAGACCATCCGGCGGTCAATCCCGGCGAGTCCTTTGGACAGGCCGACCCCGATGACCGCGCCGACGATCGACTGGGATGTCGAGACCGGGACGCCGACCTGGGTGAACAGATGGGCGGTGATGGCGGTGGCGGCCGAGGCCACCAGCGCGCTGTAGGGCCCCAGCGGGGTGATCTGCTTGCCGACGAGCATGATCACCCGGTGGCTGAAGGTCAGCGCCCCCGCCGCGATGGCCGCCCCGCCCAGCGCCGCCCCCACCCCGGGGCCGACCACCCCGACGGCGACAAAGGGGGCCATGGCGTTGCCCACGTTGTTTGCGCCCAGGGCGTAGGAAGCATAACAGCCCACGACCACTCCCGCGGCGCGCACGACCCCGGGGTAGAAGATGATTGTGCCGAACCTCCTGGCCCCCGTCCTGGCCAGCAGGCGGTAGAGGAGGTTGGCGATCACGGCGGCGGCCAGCGGGGCCGTGACGATGGCCACGCTAAGTTTGGCCAGGGCGGCCGTCTGGATCCCCCTCCCCGCCGCCAGCCCCTGGGCCGCGAGTGCTCCAACGATGGCGTGCGAGGTCGAGATGGGCAGGCCGAAGGCGGTGAGGATGTTGACGGTCAGGCCTGCGGCCAGCGCTGCGATCACGCTCCGCTCCAGCGTCAGCGGGGTCAGGCTGCCCAGGATGGGGAACACCTTCGGCCCCTCGATGACGGCGCCGGCGAAGGCGAAGACTGCGGTGAGGACGGTCGCCGCGCGGAAGCCGACCACGCCCGCCCCCACCTGGGGTCCAAAGGTGTTGGCCGCATCGTTGGCCCCCACGCCCCAGCCCAGGTACAGCCCCGCCAGCAGGCCGAGCATCGTCAGATCTTCAGGCCGAGGAGGAGCACTTCGAGCCGGTCGCCGGCGTCCTCGATGTCGTCCGAGATCTCAGTCAAAGTCTCCAGAAAACCCTTCAGGTGGATGCGCGCCCCGATCGCCAGAGGGGAGGTGAAAATCTGGCGTGTCAGCTTCCACTCGATGTCGTCGATGGTGGACTCGATAACTCCCACGGTCTTCAGGCGGTCGCGGATCAGGCCCTCGTCGGCGGCGGCGAAGAAGTTGACCACCGCCTCCTGCAGGACGGAAAACATCTCGACGGTGTGCTGATAAATCTGGCGCATCGGCTCCGCGTATTCGGCGGGGATCTCCGGACGCTGACCGAGCAGGAAATCGCAGGTGTTTTCGGCGGCGTCGGCGATCAGGTCCGCATGCTCCACCCAGTCGTGAAGGTCGGGACGGACGATGGGCAGGAAGGCCCCGCGGTAGAGCAGGTCGATCACCGCGCGCCGCGTGTTGTCGGCGTCGGTTTCGAGGTGGTCCACTTCGATGGCCCCGGTCTTGGCCTCCTCGATGCGACCGGCCAGGTAATCCTCCAGGACCACCCGTGAGCGGGCCACGCAGTGGCCCACCTTCTCCAGGTGTTCCAGCAGCAGGGTTCGGGCCTGCGCTTCCCGGCCCGTACCGAACAGGAACCGCATCACGCGCGCCACCGCCGTCCACCCCCTGTCGCCGCTCCCCAGATCCATCGTCCCCTGTGGCCTTCGGGGAGGATGAAGGAGCATTCCTCCGCGAAAGGACGCTGCGATGAGCCTCTTCCGCAGGCTCCGGGAGCGCTGGAGCGGCGCCGCGTCGCCGGCCGATGCGCACGCCGTGGTGTTCTATGTGCGCTGCGACCGGTGCGGCGAGGTGGTGCGGGTGCGGGCCGACCGCCGGTGGGACCTGGTCCAGGAACTGGAGGACGGCGTGACCGGCTACACCCTGTACAAGGACGTTCTGGGCACACGGTGCAACCAGCTGATGCGCATGGTCGTTCGCTTCGACCGGGAGTACCGCATCACGCACCAGGACGTCGAAGGCGGCCGCTTCGCCACCGCGGCGGAGTACGCGGCCGAGCCGTCCGGGTGAAACCGCAGAATGGGCACCGTCACGGCAGCCGCTCCGTGGGCCCTCGCTGTCGTCGCCGCCGTCGTGATGGCCACCGCGGCGATGCCCGCCGTCGGTGCGGCGCCGGCGGGCCGCCTCGCCTTCCTCGCCTTCCAGGACGGGGCGCTGCGCATCGCCTCCGTCCGCGTAACCGGCGGTGCCCCGCGGTACCTGACCCCGGCGAGCACCACGGCGCATTCTCCGGGGTGGTCGCCCGACGGGCGCCGCATCGTCCACGCGGCGACGCGGAACGGACGATGGCGCATCTACGTGATGAACGCGGACGGCAGCCACCGGAGGGTGTTGACGTCGGGGGATGGAGATGACATCTTCCCCGCCGTCTCGCCGGACGGCCGGCGCATCGCGTTCGTCCGGCGCCGGGGAGACGACACGCAAATCTACGTGATGTCCGGCGACGGCTTCGGGATACGGCGGGTCACCCGGACACCGGGCCGCCACATGGTGCCCACCTGGTCCCCGGACGGCCGGTGGATCGCCTTTGTCTCCACGCGCGACCGCGGGGTGCCGCAGTTGTTCGTGATGCGTCCCGACGGAAGCCGCGTGCGCCAGCTCACCCGGCCCGAGACTTACGTGGGCAACGCCCACGGCCGGGAAGAGAAGACACTCGAGCTGAGCGGCGTGCTGCTCCGGCCCGGCATGCTCCATCCGGCCTGGTCGCCGGACAGCCGGTCGCTCGCCTACGTTACCCGCGTGGGCCGCGCGGAGCAGCAGATCATGATCGTGAACGCGACCGGGGGAGCGCCGCGGCGGCTGTCCACTGGGTACGCGCCCGCGTGGTCGCCCGACGGGAAGCGCATCGCCTTCGTCGTCGCGCGGGTCGGCGATTCCCAGATCTACACCGTGAACGCCGACGGTACCCATCTCCGGCGGCTCACCGCCCACGGCGCCAATATGCTCCCGACCTGGTCTCCCGACGGCCGGTGGCTGGCCTTCCTGTTCGCCGGCCGCGGCGGCCTCGGTCTGTACGCGATGCGCCCGGACGGAACGGATCGCCGCCGCCTCGCCGACGCTGGCGGCGACCTCTCGATGGGACCGGTGATCGCCTGGCAGCCCTAAACCGGTTCCTTCGGCTCGATCAGCGCCACGCCCGCCCGGCACAACGGGCAGTGCTCCGGCTCCCACGCCTTGACGTCTAGTGTCAGCAGGGCGCGAACCGGGACGCCGAGGTCCAGCCGACCGCCGGAGCGATCGACGAGCACCGAGGCGCCCACGATCTCCGCCTCCGCGGCGCGGACCAGTTCCAGCACCCTGCGCAGCGACCCCCCGGTCGTCAGGGCGTCCTCGACGGCCAGCACCCGCTCCCCGCGGCGCAGGACAAATCCCCGGCGCAGCACCATGCCTTCCGCCCCGCCCTTCTCCGCAAAGACGGCCCGGGCGCCGAGCCGGCGCGCCACCTCGTGGGCCAGGATGATTCCGCCGACGGCCGGACCGATGACGACATCGATGCGGGTGCGGGCGTAGGGTTCGGCCATCGCCCCGGCCAGGCGCGCCGCCTGTTCGGGATACTGCAGGACCTGCGCGCAGAGCACGAACAGGTCGCTGTGCCGCCCCGAGGTGAGGAGAAAGTGGCCGCGGCGCACCGCTCCGGCGGCCTCGAGGATCCTCAGCACCTCATCGGGAGTCATCGGATGGTTCTTCGCACACGAGCCCCAGGGGCCTGCCGGACTCCACGTTCGCCTGGCCGCGCCTCTCTGCGGGGAAACGCGCTCAAGATCCCCCGACCCGCCCGACTGCTCCGCTCGACCTCCGGGCATGCTCGGGCCTGAGATGCGGTGGCACCGCCTGGCCGGCCCGATCCTGTGCGGCCTGCTACTGACAGGCCTCCTCGCCCCGGGCCCACTCCCTGCGCCACCTCCCGCCCCGGTCTACGGCGGCGCGGCGCCGGGAGGAATCGACCGCCGGGCGATTCCCATGCTGGTCACCCGGGGCGGCGACCTCGTCCGGTACGGAACGGGCGTCGTGGTCGGACCGTCGACGATCCTGACGGCGAAGCACGCGGTGGGCGCCGCACCCGAGATCGTGCTCCCCACAGGGATGAGGGTGAAGGGCCGGACGGTCTGCCGCGCCCGCGTCGAAGACCTGGCCGTCGTCCGGGCCCGGTTGCCGACGGGGACGCCGTCCTATGCGCTCTCCTCGAGGCCGCCCGCCGTGGGTGAATCGGTCCGCGTCGCCGGTTATCCCGGCCGGCGCTGGACCACGGCCGGCGGGCGCGTGACCTATATCATCTCATCCGCGGTCCTCGGCGGCCGGAGGATCCACTCCCCGATGATCGTCTTCCGCCCCGCCCTCAGCCAGGGCGCGAGCGGCGCTCCGGTCTTCAACCGCCGCAACCAGGTCGTCGGGATTTTCGTCGCCAGCAACCGCAGCGAGAACTACAGCATCGCCTTCCCCGCGGCCACGGCGCTCCGGGTCTGCCGCAGCCACCTAAAGTAGCCCGCGGCGCAACCTCCGCCCGGGGCAGCCGCGGTCGGGCTTCAGCGGCCGGGCCGAGGGAAGTCCGCACGCGGCGAGAAGTCAAAGCCAGCACCCATGCGCGTCACCCCCTACGGCGCGGTCCGGACGGTCACCGGCTCGATGCACCTCGTCGAGACCGGCGGGATCCGCCTGCTGCTGGACTGCGGGCTGTTCCAGGGCCGGCGCGCGGAGTCCTACGCGGTCAACAGCCATCGCCACGTCGGGGATGTGCGAGTCCGGCCGCATCCTCCATCACCTGCGCCACCACATCGGCGATCCCCGCTCGCAGCTGCTGATCGTCTCCTTCCAGGCGGCGCACACCCTGGGGCGGCGATTGGCCGACGCGGTGTCGCCGGTGAACATCTTCGGAGAACCCCACGACGTGCGGCTCCAGGTGGGCGTGCTCCATGCCTTCAGCGCGCACGCCGACCGCGACGAGTTGCTGGGCTGGGTCGGCCGGCTCCCCCGCATGGGACAGATCGTCTGCATCCACGGCGAGGAGCGGCGCGCTCTGGCCTTTGTGGAGCGGCTCGCCGTCCTCGGCCTGACCGCGCACGTTCCAGAGCGCGGGAGGGGGTTCACTGTTTAGGCAGGGAGTCCCACGGATCTGGCCGAACACAGTGCGCAACGCCGAGTCCAGAAGGTCCAGCTATGCGGCTTGGTGTGCGGGAACTCTGGACGGTGATCCACGGCCTCGTCCTTGGCACGCTCTTCCTCCTGGCCTTCGCCGGCGGCTTCGCCGGCTTTTACAGCCTCCGCCCCGAATGGGTCACCGTGGCCGGTATCCGGGAGCGCCTGCGCCGGCTCCTCGCCGGGTCATGGATCATGGCCCTCGTGGCCTGGCTCACCGTGATCACCGGGACCTGGATCGTCTATCCCTGGTATCGCGCGGCCGATCCGAGCAGCCCCCGGTCGAGGCTCCTGGCCGACCCGGCCACCGCGGGCTGGCACGTCTTCGGCATGGAGTGGAAAGAGCACGTGGCCTGGATCGCGCCGATCCTGGCCACCGCCGTGGCCTACGCCGTGACCTACTACCGCGAGGACCTGGCCCACCGCCAGGACGTTCGCCGAGCCGCGCTGGTCCTGTTCACGGTGGCATTCCTGACCGCGGGCGTGGCCGGGATCTTCGGAGCCTTCATCAACAAGGTCGCTGCCATTCGCTAGGGGGGTGTGTGATGGCACAGGCGAGGACCAAGCCCAACGGACCCGTAGCCGCCGCGTTCCTGGCCTCCGGCATCGGCTCGTTCGCCCTCGGCCTCCTCACCACGGGGGCCGCGGCGTCTGAAGGCCTGGCCAACGCCCTCCGCTGGTCTCGCCCCGTGGGGCCGCTCTCCGGAAAGAGCACGCTGGCCGTGATCGTCTGGCTCGCGGCCTGGATCGTCCTTGGATCGGTGTGGCGGAGGAAGGAAGTGCGCTTCGCCCCCGCCTTCCTCTGGACGCTCATCCTCCTCGGCCTCGGGTTGCTGCTGACCTTCCCTCCCTTCTTCGAAGCCTTCGAATAGTACGCACGTTCCGCCCCCTTCGCCCGTCGGGTGCGCATCGACCCGGCGGGCACGTTGGTTCCCATCCGGCGAGCGCCTGAGAGCTGTGGGTCTCTTTCTGCCTAGTGCATCCTGCGGGTCAATGGTACGCCTGCATCATGTACGTTCCCTACGACACGGTCATACGCTGGCCCCCAGGGGAGACTGATCTCCTTCCTGGAGGTCCGCCCATGCGTGCCATCTTTGCGCTTCTTGCCGGGCTGGTGATCGTTGCCTTCGCCTTGATCGTCTCGCCGCGCCATCCGCCGGTGGCCGAGGCCCAGGTCGGGAGAACGTATGTCGGTAGCGAGAGGTGCGCCACCTGCCACGCCGACGTGGCCGCGAAGTGGAAGCGCACCCTCCACAGCAAGATGGTCCGGCCGGCCACGCGCGACCAGATCCATGGGAATCTCCAGGCGCCGAACGCGCCGAACCTGGCCGAGTTCGACTTCGCCTACGTGCTGGGAGGGTGGTACAAGGAGGAGCGGTACGTGATCCGGCGCGGCGGCGAACTGCTGGTAACGCCGCACGAATGGAACCATGTTCTGAAGACCTACACGATCCGCCGGACGGCGAGCGGGGACCTCGAGTTCAGCAACTGGCGTACGGCATGCATCGGCTGCCACACCACGGGGTATGATCCCCAGACGCGCACCTGGGCCGAGCTCAACATCGGCTGTGAGTCGTGCCACGGACCGGGATCGGCCCATGTCGCGCAGCCGGCCAAAGCCACTATCATCATCGATCGTACCGCGGAAGCCTGCGGCTCCTGCCACATTCGTGGGACCGACAACGCCACCAGATTCGGCTTCCCGACCACGTACGTCCTCGGACGGCCGGATACGCTGCTCGCCGGATTCACGCCGATCCCGATGACAGACGCCGCGTCGATCTTCCCGGACCAACGCACCAGTAGCCGGCACCGCCAGCAGTTCATCGACTACACGAAGAGCAAGCACTACACCCATGCCAGGATGGGATGCGTGGTCTGCCATGACGCGCACGCCGGCACGGAGGTCGCCTATTCCCAGCTGAAGAAACCGAAGGCTTCGCTGTGCACCTCCTGCCACCAGGATCAGGCCCGCCGGTTCGTGGCGCACACCGGCCATCAGAAGTGGCAGGTGACGTGCACCGACTGCCACACCCCGCGTGTGATCGCGAACGGCACGGTCTCCACACATACCTTCAAGACCCTGCCGCCCGCCGACACCCTGCGGCTCGGCCCGCGTCAGGCCAACTCCTGCACGTACAAGTGCCATACCACGCAGAGCGCGGAGTGGGCGCAGCAGTACGTCGTCCAGAAGGGCATCGGGAAGTAGTGCACAGGATGTAGCCGGACCGACCGGCTGGAACGCGAGTGCCCGGGATGCCGCGCATCTCGGGCACTCGTCATCTCCGATGCGGCTGTGCGGGCTACTTTCCCTGGGCCACCTGCTGCATCAACGTAGCGACCTGCTGCGCGGAGGTCTTGATCTTGGCCAGGTCCGTGCTCTTCATCCCGGCCACCGCCGCGGCGTCCGCGTCCTTCGCCTTGGCCATCAGCGCCGCGCTGGCGTTGGCCCGCCGGAGATCGGCCAGGACGCCGTTGCCCATCCCCTGACAGGGGTTGTCCCAGGCGGCGTTCACGTTCTCACCTTTGGCTCCCTCGATGCAGACCAACGCATGACCGAGATGCTCTTTCGCCGCCCCCACCGCATTGCTGCCCGCCGCGTATCCCGCGTGCGCGGCGGCGGTCTTCGCCTGCGCGATGGCCGCGGCCAGACTCGAGGAGCCGGAGTCTCCCGAGGGAGGCGGAGTGGGCTGGGTGTGATAGGGCGCGTAGGCCACGCCGGCCGCCAGACCCAGAACCGCAACGGACACCATCGTCAACACCGTTACCTTCCGAGGCATCGCAGATCACCTCCCTCGCCAAGTTTCCCCCGGCATCGTCACGGCTGTGTAAGGCCGATGTTGCGGTTATGGTGTGGGTCAGGTCAGGCGGAGGCCGAGAGCGAAGGTTCCGGCGTAGCCCTGCCCTCCCGTCTGACCGGGAGGATCAGGTGCGACCCGCCGGTGCGGAAGACGCCGTCGGTGGCGTTTGTCGTGTCCCGGCGGCCTCTCTAGTTGTAGGGCGGCTGCGCGTGTACCTGGTCTGTGACGGCGTCATCGAAGGACGGCTGCGAGGTGAACTCGAATCCCGGCACCGACCCGGGGTCGGTGCGGATCTTGAAGTGCGTGTGCACTGGATCCCCGCTCCAGGGCCGCCGGACCTTCTCCTCTACGAAGGCGCTACGCCGTCGGGATACGCACCCCTCCGATCACCATCCGACCGGCGCGGCTCCGGGGATGCGTTCCGTACGTGGCCTCGGCGCAGACGCGGGAGCAGAAGGGATCCCCGTGCCTGCGAGCCGCGGGCGGAATCGGCCTGCCGCAGCGCTGACAGGCGGTGCGGACCCGCCGCCGAGCCGTATGCTTGCGCGCGTCCATCATGGTCGTCTCCGATCGACAGCCCGACTCAGGAACAGGAGGACCCTCTGCGTCCGAAAGTCCTCTCTCTTCGAGGCTCTTCGAGGCCGGTACCCGTCTAATTCATAAACAACGGACAATTGGTCGGCATCATTCCTCCAGCCACCGAGGGAGCCCCTGGAGCGTCGTCCACGGCCTTCCGGCCGTGCTGCTGGTCGCGCCCCTGACCCGGGCGGCGGTGGCATGCCTGGGGCCCGCACCCGGGAAGCCGGCACCCGATGCGCCGCCGGAGGGCCCTCCCGCGGTCAGATGCCCCGCACGGTGAGCCCGCGCGAGAGGGCGGCCGTGGCCTGACGGTCGTCGTGGGTCCAGAATTCCAAAGGCTCCTCCGGGGCTTCCGCGGCCAGGATCTCCGCGGTCGCCACATGGATCGCGTCCAGCGCTCGAACGGGGATGGCGAAGGAGCTCTTCGCTCCCGCGATGACCCGATCGTCGACGCCGGCCAGATCCAGCATCGCCAGCAGGTCGGTCAGCTCCTTGCGCTTGATCGCGGTCTGCGTGTCGTTGAGGTGGCCCAGCAGCCGCGCGCGGTCAATCGCCCGGAACGTCTCCACCTCCACCACCCGGGAGGAGACCACCCGGCCCGCGCCGCCGAGCGGAACCGTCGGTCCCGGCTCCATGAACACGACGCGCAGCACCGCGCTAGCGTCGACGTACTTCACCGGGATCCTCGCGCACGGCGCGCAGCGCCTCCTGGATATCCACCGGTCGGTCCAGGGGGGAGATGCGGAGCGCGCTCCAGTTCTGTGTCCCCGGCCGGAGTCGGCCCTCCCGCGCCAGCCGGTCGTGCCAGGCCAGCGCGCCCGCGGCCGGCGGTCCCAATTCCGCAATCGGCTCGTTCCTGTCCTTCACGGTGATGCGCATCCCGCGCCCGGCCATCCGGAGGTATTTGCTCAGATGAGCCTTGAGCTCGCTGACATTGATGTCCTTCATGGGCTTATCATAGGACCATAAAGGTCAAGTGCGCAAGGTTTCAGACGGCCGGTCAGGATCTGGGGCGCGGGAGCCAGCGGTGGGCCCACCGTTCGACTTCGGCCAGGATGCGTTCGAGATCGCGTCCGCGCCGGGTGAGGGCATACTCGATGCGCACCGGCGTGTGGGGATAGATCCGCCGCTCCACGATCCGCTCCGCCTCCAGTTCCTTCAGGCGTGCGGAAAGCAGGCGGTCGTGCAGATCCGGGATCGCCTCCAGGATCTCCCCGAACCGGCGCGGCCGGTCCATCAGGGCCCGGATCACCGCTCCGGTCCACCGCTTGCCCACCAGCTCGATGGCCCGATGGAACCGGGGACAGACCTGTTGTCCGTGCTCGCGCCGCGCTCTGCTCTTCGCCATGATCGGCCCACCCATTGACTCTACCACAGCGTCGGGAACCGGAACCAGGAGCGGCGGCCGGGGCTACCGGACGGAGATCGGGTTGGAGTCGGTCGCTTCCGGCATCTCCGGGAAGAGCCGCTGACAGAAGGAGAGGCGGATCCGAGCCCGGGTCGTGGGGGGGACCGCCTTCGGAATCGTCCAGACCAGGGCCCGGGCGGCGCCAGGGCTCCGCAGCAGGAGACAGTCGGTCTGCACCCCGTCCAGCCGAACACCGGCAACCGCCCCACCGGCGTGGACCAGCTGCCCGTCGCGACGCACGCCGACGGGGTAATCCGTGATGCGGCCCAACGTCAGCCGGACCTCTTCGCCGGGCCGGTAGCGATCCCACTCCGTGCGCAGGAGGAGGAGTCTGTTCTTGGCCCCCAGGTCTTGCTCCACCCTCGTCGTCGTCTCGTCCCAGAAGCGGCTGGGACCCACGTCGAGGTGCACAACCTGCGTCTGGCGGTAGTACCCGGCTCCGCAACAGTCCAGGCTTCGGACGAAGGTCCACAGCCGGTGCCCGCTCACTCCTTCCATCGCGATGTCGGCGGCCATGCCCTCGAGGTGCAGGCTGGTCCGCGCCGCCAGCCGACCCTGGCGGCGGAGCGCCTCGTTGTCGCCGGGACTCCGGTACCCGGAGATGATCCGGATCCTTCCCCCGTGCAGGCGATCCTGCAGATAGTCGAGGAGGGCGATGAGTCGGAGGGCCATCCCTACGGGAGCGTCCGGGGGGACCCCAAAGATCTCGTTGAGCCGCTTCCGGGCCGACGGCGGGTAGTCGCCCCGGGGCGTCCGGTAGCGGATCGCGCCGCCGGCGCCGGTCCGCACGTTGATCAGATGCACCGTCCCGTCGCCCTCCAGGAAGAAGCGCCCCGCCGGAGCGGCGACGGTGGAACACGAAAGCAGCAGGACAGCCCCGACGGCCCCGACGATCCTTCGACGCACGAATGGCCTATACGCTGGAGGCCGTCCGCTCACCTTGAGGAGGTCCCTGCCCGCGTCCGGGAAGGCCTCCGGCCTCACCCGCGCCCCCCGTGGCGGTCAGGGACGACGGGCAGGAGCAGGAAGGACGGCGTCGCGCCGCCGCCGTAGACGGTCACCCGGCCGCCGTAGATCTCCGGACGCCGATCCCACGGATGGTTGTGCACGAACGGCCCGGAGCCCCGCATCGCCTGCCAGGGTCCGAGGGTCTCTCCCGAGACCGGACGCTCCAGGTCCCGGCCCTGCACCGTGAGCGTCAACCGGTACCCGGGGGGAATTACAATGCAGGTCGGCCAGATCTCCACATCGACTTCATAGACCTGTCCGGGCACCAGCGGCTGCCGTTCGTCGTGCGCATGATAGGGACGGTAGGGCGTGGAGCGCTGCCGGTCCAGTTTGCGGTGGGAAGCCCGCAGCCAGCCCTGGGCGATGGGCGCCCGCGGCTCCACCGCGCCCGGAAAGGTCACCTCCCTGCCGTGCGGGTCGAAGAGCTGCAGGACCAGGAACAGGTCGGCGTCCGCGGTCGAGGAGGCGATGAAGAGCTTCGCCGCCACGGGACCGGTGACTTCAGTCGGCGCCTCGAAGGGCGCCGTGGAGAAGGTAACACCCTCCTCCAGCGCCCGGTACGTCGCTGCGGCCTGGGCCGCGGGGGGGTCGGGCCGCAGGGTGCGGTCGGCGGGTGAGAGGTAGAAGCGGGTCCATCGGGTGCCGTCCAGCGGCCAGGCGGTCTCCTTCCGAGGTTCGAACCCGTCGACGTGGCGGATCTGGAGCAACACGGGCGGTTCCCGGTCCCAGCCGTTGTCCAGACCTTTGAGGAAGTGGTCGAAGAACCGCTTCTGGAGGGCGAGGCCGTAGTGGGTCGAAAAGTGGGTCCAATGCTCGAGCCCGTGGATCTCCAGCCACTTCCGGTTCGATGCCGCCTGCGCGAACGCCTCAACGTTGCCGCGCAGGTGCAGGCCCTGTCCGCCCCAGTTGCCCGCGGACAAAAACGGCACGGTGACCCGTGACCAGTCGGCGGACCGCTCGCGGTACCAGGAATCGTCCAGCTCGCGCCGCAGCGCCTCGCGCTGGGGATCCACCCGGTTCAGCGCCAGCACGCTGTCGGGCAGGGTGTCGGGGCCGGCCACCAGTTCGCCGGTGTTGGGATCGACCGCTCCCCGCGTCCCGACACCGTGCTGCACCGTTTCCACCTGGGCCTTGAACCACGACCCGGTGAAGGTGCAGAGGATGCCGCCGTGCCGGTGCCAGTCGCGGTAGTAGTCGGCGGCCCCCTCCCAGGCGCACATCGCGGCAAGGTGCGGCGGCTGCAGCCCGGCCACCAGCCACTGATTGATCGCGTAGTAGGAGATCCCGTTCAGCCCGATCTTCCCGTTGCACCAGGAGCGGGCCGCCACCCACTCGATGCACGCGGCGAAGTCCTGCGTCTCGCGCGGGGAGAAGATGTCGAGGAGGCCGGGGGACCGCCCCGCCCCGCGCGAGTCCACCCGCACGCAGGCGTAGCCGTCGGGGACCCACTTCTCCGGATCGACCACCTCCCAGTTCTGATACCGGCACGACGATCCCTCGGCGACTTCGGGGAAGGCCCGGATGAGGGCCCGCCACTGGTCCCGGTATCCCCACTGATACGGCAGGCCCTTGCCGTACGGCCCGTAGCTCACGATGGCCGGATAGCGTCCGGGGGCGGCGGGCCGGAAGACATCGGCGCGGAGCACCACGCCGTCGTCCATCGGCACGGGCACGTCGTACTCGATGCGCATGCCGGCGACCTCGACCGTTCGCCCCGGGGCCTCCTCGTCCGGTCGGCCCCTCCGCCGCCGGGCGCGCCCTGATCTCACCGCCATCGCTGCAGTACACCTCCTCCACTACAATGCCGGTACACGGCGCAGCCACTGCCCCCATCCCGGCTCACCGACGGGCCGACCATCGGCGGCGACCCGTCGGCCGCGGACGAACGTGGCCACCGGCCGGCCTCGCACCCGCCGCCCCGCATAGGGCGTCCATCCGGCCTTCGAGAGGATCTCCTCGTCGCGCAGCACCCGCTCCTGGCTCATGTCGACCAGCACCAGATCCGCATCCGCGCCGGGCTGCAGCGTGCCTTTCCTCGGATACAGCCCGTACAGCCGGGCCGGCGTCTCGGCCACCGCCTCCACCAGCCTCGGCAGCGTGAGGTGTCCTTCGTGTACGGCCTGCAGCAGCAACGACAGCGTCGTTTCCACGCCGGGCAGACCGAAGTGGACCTGCCAGATGTCGCCGTCCTGCTTCTGGGCCCGCGTCGCCGGCGCGTGGTCCGTGGCCACATAGGCGATCTCTCCCCCGCGCAGCAGGGCCCACATCGCCCGCTCGTCGTCGGCGCTGCGGGCCCGCGCCGGCGGCGTGAACTTCCGGAACGGCCCCAGCCGTTCCACCTCGTCCTCGCGCAGGTAGAAGTACTGGGGGCAGCTCTCCACCCACACCGCCCCGCCCCGACGACGCTCCCGCCCGGCCAGCTCGACGGTCTGAGGGTTGCTGGCGTGGGCGACGACGACCCGCGCGCCGGTCAGGCGGGCCAGCAGGGCCACGGTCGCCGCGGCGGTCCACTCCGCTTCCCGCGAGCGCCACAGGGGAATGACGGCGAAGTCGCGGCGGCCGGCCGCCCGCAGCTCCCGCTCCGCAAAGGCCGTAATGGCGTCGTCCTCGCAGTGCACCAGACAGATCGCGCCGTGCGCGGCCGCCGTCCTGAACACATGGAGCAGATCGGCCGCACTCAGGCCGGCAATGCCGTGCGTGGTGCAGGTGAAGACCTTGAGGTAGAGCGCTCCGGCCGCCCAGACCTCCGGGACTTCCTGCAGCCGGTCGGGAAGCACATGGGCCGCCAGTCCGAAGTCCACCAGCGAGCGCCGCGCCAGATGCGCGGCCTTGGCCCGCAGCGCAGCGGCGTCGCAGACCGGGTGGGCGTGGGTGTGCTCGATCACCGTGGTCACTCCCCCGGCCGCTGCCGCGGCACTGCCGGTGATGAAGTCCTCGCGGTCGGTCGCCCCGGGGTCCATGAAGTGGACGTGGGCGTCCACCATGCCCGGCAGGACATGCAGTCCGGCGGCGTCCACCACCTCGCGGGCCGGCAGACGCTCGGTGCTCACCGCCGCCACACGGCCCTCGTGAAGGTAGACGTGGGCCCGAAAGCTGGACAGCGGTGTCACCACCGTGCCGCCCAGCACCGCCAGATCCAGCATCAGCCCCTCCCGCCCGTCAGGACCTCGGGGTTGGCCACGAAGGGCGGCCGGCCGCCGCGCAGGAAGGTCAGGATGCTGTCCACGACCAGCGCGGCGATGCGCTCGCGGGTCTCGGCCGCGGCGCTCCCCAGGTGCGGGGTCAGCACCACCCGGTCGAGGTCCAGCAGTCCCGGATGCACCTCCGGCTCCCGTTCGTAGACGTCGAGCGCGGCGCCGGCGATGCGTCCGGCCCGCAGCGCCTCCACCAGCGCGGCCTCGTCCACAATGGGCCCGCGGGCGGTGTTGATCAGGTAGGCCGTGGGCTTCATCAGGCCGAGCTCCCGCGCGCCGATCAGGTGATGGGTGCCGGGGTGGTAGCTGGCGTTGATCGCGACGAAGTCGCTCTCTGCCAGCAGGGCGTCCAGCGGGCGATACTCCACCCCCAGCTGCCGTTCCTCGGCCACGCTCAGCCGGCCGCGCTTGGTGTAGAGCACGGTCATCCCGAACCCCGCGGCCCGGCGGGCGATCCCGCGCCCGATGGCGCCGAGGCCGATCGTCCCCAGGACCTTGCCGTTCACCTCGGCGCCCACAAAGTACATCGACTGCGAGCCGGGAAACAGCCCCCGCCGCACCGCCCGGTCGCCCTCGACGATGCGCCGGGCCACGGCGAGCAGCAACCCCCACTGCAGGTCGGCGGTGGCTTCCGAGACGATGTTGGGGATATGCGTGACGGGGATGCCGCGGGCCGTCGCCGCGGCGATGTCCACGTGCGCGGGCACGACGGCCGAACTGGCGATGAGCCGGAGGCGTCGACCGGCGGCAATGATCCCGGCATCGACCCGGTCGTGCAGCAGGCAGTACAGGATGTCGCAGCGGGCCACCTCTTCCCGCAACTGCTCGTAAGGCAGGATGCGGCTGCTGTCGGGATAGACGCGGACCGTGCCCACCTCCCGCAGCCGCGTCAGCGCCGTCTCGGGAACCGGCTGGGTGACAAAGATCTCCATCAGGACCTCCTCCGCTGCCGGGATGGTTCCGGCCGTCAGTCGTGCGTCTCCAGCAACCGTCGATCGTAGGGCAGGCGGGAGAGCCGTCGCGGGCCGTCCTCGGCGACCAGCACCATGTCCTCCAGCCGGACCCCGCCGCCGCCGGGCACTCCGGGGACCCAGATCAGCGGCTCCAGGGCGAAGAGCATGCCGGGCTGCAGTTCCACCTCGGCCGCGCCGGGAAACACCTCGCCCACATAGGGCGGCTCATTGGCGCCCGCGCCGATCCCGTGCCCGATGAACAGGTTCAGGAAGCGCTCCGCCAGCCCGTGCCCCACGGCCGCCTGTCGGACCGCCGCGGCCACCTGCCCCGTGGTGGCGCCGGGGCGCATCGCCTCGATGCCGGCCTGCTGCGCGGCGTGCACCGCCCGGTAGATCCGCCGCTGCTCGGCGGACGGCGTCCCGCAGATCACCGTCCGTCCGAGATCGGCGAAATATCCGTTCCACATCGCCCCGATGTCGATGAAGACCAGATCCCCGTGGCGGATCACCTTGTCCGTGGCCAGCCGCGTCGGCGGCGACATCCGCTCGCCCGAGGCGACGAAGGGCGTGATCACGTGGGCATACTCCCCGCCCAGACGGTAGAGGGCCTGCATCGCCTCCGCGGCGACGTCGCACTCCCGGCGGCCGGGACGCACCGCCTCAACCGCGGCCTGCGTCACCGCCTCGGCGATGGCGACGGCCTCCTCGACCAGGGCCAGTTCCTCAGGCAGTTTGATGAGCCGCGCCGCCTGCATCGCCGCGTCTCCGTCCACCCAGCGCACCCCGGGATGACGCGCGCGGAGGGCGTCGTGCATCGCCTGCGGAGCCAGATCGAGACCGATACGCGCGGCCTGCAGGCCGTGACGGCGCAGGACCCCGCCCAGGATCACTGCGACGACGTGATCGATCAACCCCTGCTCTTCGAGAATGGGAATGGGGTAGAACTCGGCGATCCAGGGCATGCCCTGCGCCGCCCGGTCGGCATCGCCGCCGGAGACGAACAGAATCGGATCGCCGGCGGGAAGGAGCAGCGCGCCGTTCAGCAGCCCGCTCTTTCCGGCGATGAGCTGGGGGCGCAGCCCGGTCAGATAGCGGACGTTCTCGTCCTTCCACACCAGGAGGGCGTCCAGCTCGCGGCGCCGCATCTGCTCCCGGACGCGGTTCAACCGGCCGGCCCGCAGCCGCGAAAACTCCACGCGCTGCTCGTAGTCGACGCCGAAGGCGCCGGGCGCCCAGGAACGCATCACGCCGCCCCCGCAACGCGCACCACGACGCGGCCGGCGGCGCGTCCCTCCCGGATCCGCTGCAGCGCCGTGTTGACCTCGGCCAGCTCCAGGACCTCGGAGATCACCGGACGCACCAGACCGCGCCCGACGAGGTCGATGGCCCGGGCCAGCTCCGGCCGGGTGAGGTAGCGGGAGCCGATGATGCTCACCTCGCGCAGGACGATCTGGTCGGTGGGGATCGTCGGCTGATGGGCCTCGTCGGTCGTGTAGCCCACCAGCACCATGCGCCCGCCCTTGCGCACCAGCCCCACGGCCAGGGCAGTGGAGGCGCCGCTGCCCACGCAGTCCACGACCAGGTCGGCCCCGCGTCCCCCGGTGACCTCCCGGCTCACCCCGGAGGCCTCCTCCGGTCGGACGGCGAGGTCCGCTCCCACCTGCCGCGCGGCGGCCAGCTGCGCCTGGCCGACGTCCACCGCCACGGTGCGGGCGCCGGCGGCACGGGCAAACTGGAGCGCGTGCAGCCCCACCCCGCCGGTGCCGATGACGACCACCGTCTCGCCGGCCCGAACCGCGCCCCGCGTCACCACGGCGCGGTAGCCCGTGCCCAGGGCGCAGGACATCGCCGCGCCTTGTGGATCCGTGACGTTGGGGGGCAGCGGCAGCAGGTAGCCTTCGGGCACCGTCAGATACTCCTGCAGCCCCCCGGGGGTGGTGAAACCCACCCATCCCCGCAGCGCGTCGCAGAGGTTCTCCTCGCCGGCCAGACAGTGGGGACAGCGTCCGCAGCCCCAGTAGTTGAACACGACGACCCGCTGGCCCACCGGCAGCGCCGTTCCCGGGCCGCGAGCGGCGACCTCCCCGACCACCTCGTGACCGGGGACGTGGGGAAGGACCTGTCGGGCCGAGAAGGGCATCCGTCCGTCAACGATCTTGAGGTCGGTGCGGCACAGGCCGCAGACCAGCACGCGGATCACGACCTCGCCGGGCCCCGGCACCGGCTCCGGCCGATCTGCGGGGACCAGCGGCTGGCCGAACCGCTCCACCACCATGCTGCGCACCGTCACACCCCCAGATACCGTTGCCTGATCTCGTCTTCGGCCTGCAGGCGCTCGGGATCTCCGTCGAAGACGACCCGCCCCTTGCTCATGACGTAGACGTGGTCGGCCAGGCGTAGCGCCAGGGCCAGGTTCTGCTCCACCATGAGCATGGAGAGGCCCTGCTGCTTCAGCTCCAAGAGGATCCGCGCCAGATCCTGGACCAGCAGCGGCGCCAGGCCCTCGGAGGGCTCGTCCATGATCAGGAATCGCGGGTTCGTCATCAGCGCCCGGGCGATGGCCAGCATCTGCTGCTCCCCGCCGCTGAGCTTGTTGCCCCGGTGGTGGGCGCGTTCCCGGAGGCGCGGGAAGACATCGAAGATATGCTCGAGGGTCCACCCGTCCCGGGCGCCGCGCCGCGCCGCCACGGTGAGATTCTCCAGCACGCTCAGGGAGGGGAAGATCCGGCGCCCCTGGGGCACGAGCCCGATACCCTGCTGGGCGATGGCGTGGGAGGGGAGCGCGGTGATCTCCCGGCCCTCGTAGTAGATGGCTCCCCGCCGCGGCGGCGTGAAGCCCATCACCGAGCGGATGAGGGTGGTCTTGCCCATGCCGTTGCGCCCGAGGACGGCGACGAGCCGGCCGGGGAGGACCCGCAGGGAGACGCCCTGGAGGATGTAGCTCTCCCCGTAGTAGGTGTGGATCTCGTCCACCTGCAGGGCCGCCGTCATCGTCCTACGCCGCGCTCACAGTCCGGCTCCAAGATAGATCTGCTGCACGTCGGCGTTGGCCTGGATCGTGCCCGGTGTTCCTTCGGCCAGCACGCGTCCCAGGTGCATGACGGTGATCACCTCCGCCACCTCGAAGGCCACGTCCATGTCGTGCTCGATGAGCAGCACCGTGATCCGGGGATCGAGCCCCCGCACGAGGCGGGTCAGCACCCGGGCCTCGGCGGGCGACAGGCCGGCCGTGGGTTCGTCGAGGAGCAGCAGCTTCGGCCGACCGGCCAGGGCCAGCAGGACCTCGATCTGCCGCTGCTCGCCGTGGGAGAGGCTGCGCACGGTCTCGCCCCGCCGTTCCCACAGCCCGGCGGTATCCAGCAGCCGCCGGGCATCGTCCACGAGGTCACCGTGGGCATGGACGGGGCGGCGGGGATCGTATTTTCTCCCGTCGGTGCCCAGCAGGGCCAGCAGGACGTTCTCCAGGACGGAGAGGCGGGGGAAGAGGGTCGTGATCTGGTAGGTCCGTCCCAGGCCCAGCGCCGTCCGGCGGTAGCTGGGGAGCCCGGTGATGTCGCGACCGAAGAAGAGGATCCGGCCCGCGCTGACCGGCAGTTCCCCGCTGATGAGATGGAACAGCGTCGTTTTGCCCGCGCCGTTGGGCCCGATGATGGCCCGGCGCTGACCCTGCTCCACACGAAGGTTGACGCGGTCCACGGCCCGCAGCCCGCCGAAGTCCTTCGTCACGGACTCCAGGACAAGGCAGGGGGCGCCCTGCGCCCCGGTGGCCATCCTCCGGCCTCCTATCCCTCCGCCGCCGCCCGGGCCCCGAGCACCTCCAGGATCTCGTCGGTGGTCAGGACCCACCCCAGGCAGCGGCTCACGTTCTCCAGCCCGAAGCGGTGCAGGTCGGGTCCGTACATGCTGGCCACGGCGTCGCGGGCCACGATCACCGCGTAATCGCGGTTGAAGGCGTCGAAGGCCGTGCACAGGACGCAGGTGTTGGTGTTGATGCCGGCGAGGATCACCGTCCGAATGCCGCGCGTGCGGAGCACGAACTCGAGATCGGTGCCGTAGAAGGCCGAGAGCCGCTTCTTGCTCCGGATCACGTAATCGGCCGGCTCCGGCCCCAGCTCGGGGAGGATCTCGGTCTGCACGCTGCCTTCCAGGTTGTGGCCGCGGATGGTGCTCCGCCGGCCCGGGGTGAGCGTCTGCGCCGCCTCCTCCACCGCCCGCCA
The DNA here is from genome assembly GCA_031459765.1 of Armatimonadota bacterium. Taxonomy (NCBI): domain Bacteria; kingdom Bacillati; phylum Candidatus Sysuimicrobiota; class Candidatus Sysuimicrobiia; order Candidatus Sysuimicrobiales; family Candidatus Kaftiobacteriaceae; genus Candidatus Kaftiobacterium; species Candidatus Kaftiobacterium secundum. The sequence goes on from JAVKHY010000002.1 coordinate 339,954, forward strand.
GAAGGGGTTGGTCATGCTGTCGGCGCCGGGATACGGGATGCGCCGGTGGGTCATCACCACATGCACGACCGGCACTCCCGCCGCGCGCGCCCCCCGGACCAGACGGGCCAGGGCGCCGCGCACGGCGGGAACCTCCTCCGGTGCCACCGGCATGGTGGCCACGTCGGGATCCAGGTGGCCCCGATGCGCGTCCACCAGCACCAGGGCCGTGGCCGTCGGGTCCACGCTCAATCGGGCGCGGACGGCGGCCAGCATCTCCCGGCGGTCCGGAACGGTCTCTTCCTGTCCCATGGCGCCTCGCCCCCGCCGGGGATCAGGGCCGCAGGGGCGGATAGTCCCGGCTGTAGACGGGCTGCCTGAGGAACTCCTCCGGGTCGTATTTCCAGAACTGCGAGACGTTGGGATAGGTGAAGATCACCGTGTTCTGCAGCAGCCCGCCGCGCCGCTCCACCCGCCGGATGTAGATGTTCTGCACGGGGTTGGCGTAGGCGTCCAGCCGCACCGGCCCGCGGGGAGCGTCGGCGATCGTAACCCGCCGCAGCGCGGCGAGGAAGGCCTGGGCGTCCTCCACGTTGCCGCGGACGGCCTGCAGCGCTTCGAAGATGAACCGCGCCCCGGTATAGGCGTTCTCCGAGTAGTAGGAGGGCGAGCGCTGCGTCTTCTTGGAGTAGGCGCTGGCGAAGGCGCGGTTCTCCGGCGTGCTCAGCGCCGCGCTGTAGTGCAGGGCGGTGATCACGTCCAGGGCCTCGTTGCCCATCTGCGGGAGCACGTGCTCGTCGGTCAGCGTGCCGCCTCCGATCAGCGGGATCCGCCCCTTCAACCCGAACTCCTGGTACTGGCTGAGGAAGCGCAGCGCGTCGGCGCCCGAGAAGATGGCGTAGACGGCGTCGATGTCCCGCCGCAGCTGCGAGAGGTAGGGGCCGTAGTCCGGGGCGCCGATAGGCGGCCACAGTTTCTGCACGATGCGGCCGCCGTTTTCCTCGAAGGTCCGCTGGAACCCGCCCACGTTCTCATGGCCGAAGGCGAAGTCGTAGCCGATGGTGGCGATCCGCCGGTAGGAGGTGTTCTTGGCCACCCACTCCCCGAAGGGCTGGTTGGGCTGGCTGCTGGTCCACCCTACCCGGACGATGTAGGGCGTGCGCCGCCGCTGGGTGATGTCGTCGGCGGAGACGATGGGGAAGATCGTCGGGATTTTGTTGCTGTCCACGAAATCCCGCAGGGCCAGGCCGGAGCTCGCGGTGAGGGGACCGACGAGCATGGAGACGCGATCCTGCTCCACCAGCCTGCGCGCCTTCGTCAGGGTGTTGGCCGGGGCTCCGACGTCGTCTTCCACGATCACCTCCACCCGGCGCCCGGCCACCGCATTCCCGTGCTCCTCCCAGAACATCAGGAAGCCGTTGATCATGTCCCGGCCGTTGGCGGCGAACACGCCCGTGGTGGGCGCAATGAAACCGATGCGGATGGGACGGGGCTGTGACGCCGCCGGCGGGCCCGCCCACAGGCCGACCGCCAGGACGATCCCTATCACCGTGAGCGCGGTCAGACGCTTCACCGTCGCCTTGCTCTCCATGCTCCTTCCACCTCCTCGCCTTGGGTCTGTCCGCCCTTCATGCCCCTTCCTGTTCCGGTTCCGTGGCCTGTTCCGCGACGACGCCCCCCGGCCGCGCGCCGGCGGCTTCGGGCGTCCCCGAAGCCGCCGGTCTCGCCCGCCGCCCCGCCAGGGTGAGGGCCTTCCCCAGCAGGCCCTCCGGAGCGTGGAGGACCGTGACGATGAAGACGATGCCCAGGATGAGCAGCCAGCGCTGGGCGTAGGCGCTGACCAGGTTGCGCAGGAAGACCACGACCCCTGCCCCCAGCACGGGACCGAACAGCGTGCCGGAGCCGCCCAGGATGACCATCAATACCTGTTCCGCCGAGGCCGTGATGTGCAGGTCGGTGGGACTGACAAAGCCGTTGTAGGCGGCGTAGAGGGTTCCGGCCAGCCCGCCGGTGGCGCCGGCCAGGATGAACGCCAGGTACTTGTGCAGCCAGGTGTTGTACCCCAGCATGCGCATGCGCCCCTCCGATTCCCGGATGCCCTGCAGGGCCAATCCGAAGGGGGAGAGGGTGAGCCGGTAGAGGAGGAAGGCCGCCGCCGCGCAGACGAGGAGGATGAAGTAGTAGAGGGCGACGGGGTCGCGCAGCGGCCACCCGAATCCCAGGTCTACGGCCGGAATCCCGGGCAGTCCGTTGTCTCCTCCCGTCATCGACACCCAGCGATAGGCCAACCCCCACGTGCCCATGCCTAGGGCCAGAGTAATGATCAGAAAGTACACGGCCGTGGCCCGCATGGCCAGGAGCCCGAAGAGCGCGGCGAGGACGGCGGCGGCCAGGACGCCGGCCCCCATCGCCGTCAGGGATCCCGTCTGGAGGCGCTGCGCCACCACGCCCATGGTGTACGCGGCCGTGCCGAAGTAGGCGGCGTGCCCGAAGGAAACCAGCCCCGTGTACCCCAGGAGCAGGTCGAGGCTCATCGCCGCCAACCCGTAGACCAGCGTCAGGATCAGCAGATGGGTGAAATAGACCGGCACGAGCTGCGGGATGAGCAGCAGCGCCAGCCCCCCTCCGATCAGGAACCACGGCGCTCGACGACGCCGGTGCCTCATGGCTCATCCTCGGCCGAAGAGCCCCGTCGGCCGGAGGGCCAGGATGACCGCCATTGGGACGAACAGGGTGAAGTAGGACAGTTCGGGGAACAGGGCCTTCCCGAAGTTGTCCAGGACGCCGACCAGCATGCTGCCGACCAGCGCACCCTTGAGGCTTCCCAGCCCTCCGATGATCACAACGGCGAAGGCCAGCGGGAGGACGTCGCTGTCCAGGCCGGGGTACGCCCCCAGGAACGGGGCGCCCATGACGCCCCCGAATCCGGCCAGGGCCGCGCCGAAGGCGAACATGCCGGTCAGGATCGGGGCCACATTGATCCCCAGCCCGCGCGCCATCTCCTGGTCGTCCACGGCGGCCCGGACGACGGCGCCCAGTCGGGTCCGTTCCAGCACCAGCCAGATGACCACGGCGACGGCGGCGCCCACCAGCAACACGGCCAGGCGGTAGGCCGGAAAGAACGCCGGTCCCAGGGTCACGGCCCGGGCCAGCGGCGCCGGCGTGGCCAGGCGCTGCGGGTCTCCTCCCCACAACCACAGGGCCAGGTCGGCGAAGGCGAAGGAGAATCCCATCGTCAGCAGGACCTGGGCCTGCTCCTGCCGGTAGAAGCGCGCCAGGAACAGTCGCTGCATCACCGCGCCGATCAGGGCCAGCGCGACGATGGCCGCCAGCAGAGCCAGACCGAAGTGTCCCGTCCGCCTGACCACCGTCAACCCGATGTACGCGCCGAGCAGGTAGTAAGACCCGTGGGCGATGTTGACGATGCGCATCAGCCCGAAGATCAGCGACAGGCCGCTGGCCATGAGAAAGAGCAGCGCGCCGAAGGAGAGCCCGTTGAGGGTCTGGCCCAGCCAGAACGCCATGCCCTCACCTCACCGGCACAGGAGCCGGTCCTGCCCCGTGTGCCGAACGTGCACGCCGTCCACCCGACGCCTCACTCCCACCAGTACGCCGGATGCTCGCAGAGGGTGAACCGCTCCGCCCCCTTGTCCGTGATGCAGATGTTCTCCTCCAGCCGCACCGTCTGTTCCAGCCCGGGGAAGCCGCTGAAGGTCTCGATGGCGAAGTACATGTTCTGCTTGATCGGGGCGGGGTGTTTGAAGGAGTAGGCCCGGGAGACCCACATCCCCTCGTACAGCGACAGGCCGATGCTGTGGGCGAATTGCTGCAGGCTGACGCTGCCGTACTTGTCGTCGTCGTACTCGGGGAATTTGGCCGCGACATCGGCCGTCGTGGCCCCGGGCTTCATGGCCTCGATCCCGGCGTACAGCGAGTCGTAGCAGCGCTTGTAGAGATCCTTCTCCTTGGGGGTCGGCTTGGCCGCCACCTTCCAGCACCGGACGAAATCGATGAAGTACCCGCCCGGGCCCACGGCGTTGATGTCCACGATCATCAGGTCGCCCTGGCGGATGATCTTATCGGTGTGCCAGCGCCGGTAGGGGCTGGTGTTGCCGCCGCTGGCCACAATGATGTCGTAGACGAAGTCGAAGCCGCTGCGGTAGAGGAACTCGTTGACCCGGGCGCAGATCTCCGACTCCCGGACGCCGGGTTTCGCCCACTCGTGCATGGCCATCCACATCGCCGCGTCGCCGTGGGCCGCGGCGATCTTCAGGCACTCCAGCTCGTCGGGGGTCTTGATCACCCGCGCCGCGGACATCGCCGGCCAGGCGTTGACGATGTTCAGGCCCAGCCCGGTGAGGGCCTGATAGGCCATCATGTCCATCACGTCGATGCCGATGCGCTCTCGGGCCACGCCCCGCTCCTGCAACACATCGGCCACGCTCTGGGCCATGCGCTGGGCCATCTCGGGCTCGGCGCCCTCGGCCCACTTCCAGGTGATCGCCGGCCGAATCTCTCCCTCCAGCCACGGGGCGTCGATCTGGGCGCAGACCATGTCCGAGCCCACGGTCTCGAACAGGACCGGCTTGCCCTCCCGCGGCAGGACGCAGTACCGGATGAAGATGTTGTTCTTCCAGTTGCCCTGCCAGACGCCGGTGACGTAGCGCACGTTCTCGCCGACGAAGAGCACCATGGCGCCCAGGTTGTGCCGCTCCATCTGCTCGCGGGCCCGGGCCAGGCGGTCGGCGCGCATGCGGGTGAAGTCCACCCGCCCCTGCCAGTCCGTGGCCGTGGTGCTGAAGACACGGCGCGGCTGGTATTCGTGATACCCCTGCAGGAACTCGTGATATCCCATGGTCACCCCTCCCTCTGCACCGGAACACTGACCTGCAACAGTTTGGCGGCGGTCCCGCCCAGGACGGCTCCCGCGGCCTCGGGCGGCAACCGCAGACGCCGCACGTGGCCCACGGGATCGGTCTGGGCCATGTCGTAGGGCGCATCGCTGCCCAGCGCCACGCGCTCCGCTCCCACCACATCCACGAGGAAGCGCAGCGCCCGATCGCTGTGCGTGACCGTGTCGAAGATGAAACGCCGCAGGTAGGCCGACGGCGGCTGGGCCACGGCATCGCGGCACTCCGGTCGCCGGCTGTGGGCGTGATCGAGGCGGCCCACCACAAAGGGCAGCACGCCCCCGCCGTGGGCCAGGATCACGGGGACGTCGGGATAGCGGTCCAGGACCCCGGCATAGATCAGCCGCGCCGCCATCAGCGCCGTCTCCGTGGGAAACCCGATGGTATTGGCCAGGTGGAAGCGCCCCAGCGCCTCGGGATCCAGGTGATGCTGGGGATGGGTGAAGACCGGCACGGCGCGGGATTGGGCGAACTCCCACAGCGGCGCAAACTGCGGGTCGTCGAGGTACACGCCGCGGACGCTGCTGCCCACGTACACACCGCGCATCCCCAGCGGGCCCAGGGCGCGCTCGGCCTCGCGGAGGGCCAGCGACACGTCCTGCAGCGGCAGCGTGGCCGCCCCGAGAAAGACGTCGGGATAGGCCCGGCAGATCTCGGCGATCCCGTCGTTGAAGGCCTCGGCCAGCACCCGGCCCAGGTCCGGAGGCGCCCAGTAGACCATGGGCGGGGACAGGGACAGGACCTGGAGATCGATACCCTGCTCGGCGACCGCGGCCCGGCGCGCGTCCACATCGACAAACTGCGGCCCCAGGGGGATCGGCGGGTGGCCGGGCATGGTCAGCCGCTCCGTCCCATCCCGCACGCTCACTGTGGCCCCGTAGGGCTGTCCCCGCCGGCGCACCAGCTCAACGAAGCCCCGGGGAAAGAAGTGGCTGTGCAGGTCGATGACCGGCGTCGCGGCCATGGATCGCGCCGTCACCCCACGGCGTCGACGATGGAGCGGAACTCGTCCAGGGAGAGCAGCCCCCGGATCGCCAGCGAGCGCTCCTTCACCCGGACCAGGATCTCGTCCACCCGCGGGTCGTCGGGCTTTACGGCCCTCCCGATCTTGGAGAGGGCATACAGGACGGAGTCCCGGCCGCTCCCCTTGCCCAGGACGATCTCCGCCGGCTCGTGCCCCACCAGGTCCCAGTGGAAGGGGAACAACTCCACCGGCCGCGTCTCCTTCAGCCGCGCCAGCCAGCTGGCGATGATGCCCGACTCGACCTTGAACAGCAGGTCGCCGACCACGGGGCGATTGGGCGGGAGGTGGATGCCGGTCAGCTCCTGGACCAGCTTGGAGAGCTCCCGGAACTTCTCGGTGCGCAGCCCGACGTCCACGCCGTACAGGGTGAGCAGGGCCAACCCCAGATCTTCCAGGGCGCAGTTGCCCGCCCGTTCGCCCAGGGAGGAGACCGTCACGTGGGCCACCTCCACGCCCAGGCTCAGCGCCATCAGCGTGTTGGCCACGGCCATTCCGAAGTCGTCGTGGAAGTGGGCCTCCAGGGGCTTGTTGATCCGCGACTGGACGAAGCGGGTGAAGTACTGGATGGCGTGGGGGCTGGATCCGCCGAAGGTATCCACCAGGACCAGGGCATCCATGTGACCGTGGGTGGCCACTTCCTCGATGAGGCGCACGAACCAGTCCGGTTCGGACCGCGTGGCGTCGATGGGGAAGAACACCACCTGCAGGCCCTGCTCATGGGCGAACTTCGTCGCCTCCACGGAGAGGTCGATGGCCTTCTGCAGGGGCCAGCCGTAGGCCAGCTCGATGATGTGCTTGCTGGACGGAATCTCCACCACCACCCCGCTGACCCCGCAGTCCACGGCCCGCTGGATGTCGGGCACCATGCAGCGGGAGAAAGCGAAAATCTTCGGGCCCAGCTTCCGACGGACGATGGCCTTGATTGCCTCCTCGTCGGCTCGGCTCACGGTGGGCATGCCCGCCTCGATGCGGTGGACGCCGACCTCGGCCAGCTTCTCCGCAATGCGGATCTTGTCGTCGGTGTTGAAGACGACCCCGGTCTGCTGCTCGCCGTCGCGCAGGGTGATGTCGTGAAACTGCAACGACGGCGAGAACCGCAGCTGCGCCCGCACCTCCTCGGCGTAGTTATGGGGACTGGTGAACCAGCGATCGGTGAACCAGGGGGTGGCCATCGTCTACCTCCTCGTCTCCATCGTGGGTTGGACCCGACTGACGGCGTATCGGGGCGGCTGCCCGGTGAGGACCCGGGCCACCTCCTCGGCCGCCTTGCGTTGCAGCTCCTGCAGCGACTCTTCGGAATAGAAGGCCACGTGGGGGGTGAGCACCACGCGGTCCAGCCCCCGCAGCGGATGGTCCGGCCCCGGCGGCTCGGTGGCCAGGACGTCCAGCGCCGCGCCCGCGATCCATCCTTCCCGCAGCGCCCGGGCCAGGGCCTGCTCGTCTACGATCGGGCCCCGGGCGGTGTTGATCAGGTAGGCCGTGGGTTTCATCCTACGCAGGGCGTCCTCTCCGATCAGCCCGCGCGTCTCGGGCAAAAGCGGCGCGTGCACGGACACGAAGTCCGATTCCGCCAGCAGCTCCGCCAGTTCCACCTTGCGGACGCCCAGGCGCTTCATCGTCTCCGCGTCCACATAGGGATCGGCGGCGATGACCTCCAGGCCCAGGGCCTGCGCTTTGGCGGCCAGGGCGCGCGGAATCTTCCCCAGGCCCACGAGCCCGAGCACCTGTCCCCGCAGCCGGTGGATGGGGACGGCGTCGCGGGCGTCCCACCGTCCCGACCGGACGCGGTCATGCAGGTCCACGATCCGCCGGGCACAGGCCAGCAGGAGCGCCAGGGCATGATCGCTGACCTCGTCCACGCAGTAGTCGGGAACGTTGGTGACCACGATGCCCCGCTCCGCGGCGGCGGCGAGATCGACGTTGTCCAGCCCGATGCCGTAGCGGGCGATGACCCGACAGCGCCGCGCGGCCTCGATCACCCGCCGCGTCACCGGCGCGTAGCAGACCAGCAGCCCGTCGGCATCTCCCACCGCCGGCACCAGCTCCGCCTCCCGGCTGGCCTGCAGGGCGACGAGCTCCGCCCCGATCGCCCCGAGCACCTCCCGCTCGATATCCAGGGAGGGGAAGACGTAATCGGTCACGACGACCTTCCACTGTCCCATCGGCATCCTCCGCAATCGTCCCCAGTCGCCGGTCCCGCCCGCGGCCGAACCCGCTACGGGGCCTCGGCCTCCCGGCCGCCGGCTGCGGCCTGTCCTCCTTTGAGATAGGCGATCAGCCCCTGGGCCGCCGTCATCAGGTGCCGCTCCAGCGCCTCGGCCGCTTCCTCCTGGCGCCTCCGCCGGCAGGCGTCCAGGATCCGACGGTGCTCCCGCTGGGACTGCGCCTTGTGCTGCATCAAGGAGATGTAGATGCGGTGATACCGGTCCACGTTGGCCCGCAGGGTGGCGATGAGCGAGAGCAGCCGTTTCCGGTCGGCCGGAGCATAGAGGGTCATGTGAAAACTCCGATTGAGCTCGCTCCAGCGCCCGATGTCGTCCACCTGATCGATCTCATCCAGGATGGCCGCCGCCCGATCCAGGTCCGCCCTGGTCAGACGGGGGATGGCCAGGCGCAGGGCCAGGCACTCCAGAGTCACCCGGATCTCATAGATCTCCTCGACCTCCGCCACCGAGAGCTGGGACACGATCGCCCCGCGGTGCGGGTAGACCGTGACGAGTCCCTCCGCATCCAGCCGCCGCAGGGCCTCGCGGACGGGGATGCGGCTCACGCCGAACTGGGCGGCCAGGGCATCCTGCTGGAGTTGCTGGCCACCCTGCAACACTCCCCGCAGGATGGCCTCCCGAAGCACATCGGCCACATGCTCGGCGGTGGTGAGACGCCGCGCCCTGGCCTTGGAAGCGAGATCACCCAGGGAGATCATCGCTTCAGCAGCGGGCTCCCGTACAGCCCCGTCGGCCGCACCAGCAGGATGCCGAGCATGATGGCGAAGGGGGCCATCTGCGCCAGAGGCGCGTACACCAGGGACCCCAGGGACATGACCTGCCCGACAAGGAAGGCGGACACCAGCGTGCCTTTGATGCTGCCCAGGCCTCCGATGATCACGACCATGAAGACAAAGGCCAGGGCGCTGAGGCCCATCTGCGGGTCCACCATGATCAGCGGCGCGTGCAACCCCCCGGCCAGCCCGGAGAGCGTGCCGGCGAGTACGAAGGTGACGGTGAAGAGCCGGTAGACATCGATGCCCAGACCCTCCACGTGGTCCACGTCCTCGATCCCCGCGCGGATCGCCTTGCCGGTGATCGTCCGGTTCAGGAACAGCGCGATGCCCAGGTACACCAGCACGGAGAGGGCGACGACGATCAGGCGGTAGGTGGGGACGGGCGTTCCCCAGAGGACGACCTGGGCCTGGATCGGGATGGCCGCCGGTCGGGGGATCAGTCCCCAGATGTACTTGATCGTTCCCACGCCGCCGATCAGCACCCCGAAGGAGGTGATCATGGTGAAGGTGATGTCCCGGGCGTAGACGCGGCGAAAGACGATACGCTCGACGAGCAGACTCGCCGCGCCCGCGACGCAGGCGCCCACCAGAATGGCCGTCCACATCTGCCCGGTGGCCACCTGCACGGTATAGGTCAGATAGGCGCCGAGGGAGTAGTACAGCAGCTGGTCCAGGCTGATGATGCGCATCAGTCCAAAGCACAGGGAGAGGCCGATGGCCAGCAGGAAGTAGATGCTGCCCATGCTCAGCCCGTAGATGATTCCGGAGATCACCAGCTGGGTCTCCATCGTCTACCCCGTCTCCTGCGGCACGGGAGCGCGGCGCCCGGACCGTCGGACCCGCCGCAGGAGGGCCTCCAGCGTGCCCCACAACCCCTGCTCCCCGGCCAGCATGATGAACACCAGGAGGAATCCCACGAAGAACTCCCAGTTCACGATGATCCGGCTCAGGACATCCTTCATCCCGGTGTAGACGATGGTCCCGATGATGGGCCCGTAGAGGGTCCCTACGCCGCCCAGGATCGTGACCACCACGGGGTCGGCCGCACGGTGCGGACCGGTGATCTCCGGGCTGACAAAGCCGAAGTACACCGCGTACAGGGAGCCGGCCAGCGCCGTGGTGGTGTTGGCGATGACGAAGGCCAGCCAGCGGATGGCGAAGTTGCTGTACCCCAGGAAGCGCACCTTGTCCTCATTGATCTTGGTGGCCAGGCAGCAGGCGCCGTAGATGGTCTCGTCCAGATACTTGTAGAAGGCCCACAGCACCAGGGCGACGACAAAGGCGAAGACGAAGAACCCGGCCGGCGTGGTCAGATTCACCACCGGGGTGGCGGTCATCCGGGTCAGGAACCACAACCCGTTGTCGCCGTGGGTGAACTTGGCCAGGACCTTCTCCATGAGGTAGTACATGATCACGGCCAGCGCCAGGTTGACCAGGGCGAAGTAGTCGCTGCGCAGGCGGACGAAGAGCGGCCCGACGAGCAGAGCAACGGCCACCCCCGCGAGCAGTCCGGCCAGGATGCCCAGGTACGGGTTGGTGCCGGCATAGAAGAGGTAGAAGGCCGTGGCGTACGCTCCCACGGCCAGATAGGCCGGCTGGCCGAAGGAGATGAACCCGACCCGTCCCAGGAGGAAGTTGCAGCCCATGACGTAGATCGAAAAGATCACGACCTCGGTGGCGAAGGGCAGCGACATGAACACCCGCAGGAGGGCCACCACCAGAAAGGCGGCCAGTATGCCGGACCACCAGCGCAGCATGCCGGGGACCGACCGGAGGCCCCTGCCCTTAGAGGTAGCGCTCACAGACATTGGCCCTGATCGCCTCCGGGTCTGAGATCTCGGCCACGATCCGCCCTTCCTTCACGGCGTAGACCTTCTCGGAGATCGCGGAGACCACCGGCAGATTCTGCTCCACGATCACCAGGGTCGTCGTCCGGCTCAACTGCTTCAGCACATCTCTGAGGTGCTCCACGAGACCGGGGGCCAGCCCCTCCGTGGGCTCGTCGATGAGGAGGAGACGGGGGCGGCCCAGCAACGCCCGGCCGATCATCAGCATCTGGCGCTCCCCGCCGCTCAGGTACCCGCCCTTCCTGTCGAGGAGCTGGCGCAGCCTGGGGAAGTGCTCGAAGACCGGCTCCCAGTTCCGGTCGCCCGAGGCATGGCTGGCCAGCTCCAGATTTTCCCGAACGGTCAGGTCCGAGAACACGCGCTTGTCCTGCGGAACATACTTCAGCCCCCTCCGGGCGATCTGGTAGGGACGGAGACCGACGATGTCGCTTCCGTCGAAGATGACCGAGCCGGAGGTGGGCCGGAGGAACCCGGCGATGGTCCGCAGCAGCGTTGTCTTCCCGGCCCCGTTCCGGCCCACACACGTCACGAGCTGCCCGCGCCCGACCGTGAGGTGCGCGTCGAACAGCACCTTGGATTCCCCGTAGGCGACATTCAGCCCCCTGACCGTCAACAGGTCGCCGTCGTGCACCGCCCCGTCTCTCCCTCGGGACATCGCCTCAGCCCGGCGCGGCCCCGATCTGCCAGTAGCTCCGCCGGACCTCCGGGTGGTGCAGGGTCTCCGCGTAGGCGCCGTCGGCGATGATCCTGCCGTCGTGCATCACGGTGAGCCGCTCCACGAAGCCGGCGATCTGGGAGACTTTGTGCTCCACGATCAGGATGGTCTGCCGGCCGATGTGTCGGCGCAGCACGCCGAGCACTCCTTTGATCTCCGCCTCGCTGAGGCCCGCCAGGGGCTCGTCCAGCAGCAGCACCCGGGGATCGGCCAGCACGGCCATGGCAATCTCCAGGCGGCGCTTCTCGCCCAGGCTGAGGTGCCGCACCAGGCGGTGGCGAACGTCCCAGAGATCAAAGTTCTGCAGCGCCTCCTCGATCGGCGCCTCATCCCAGTAGCGTCGGCGGGGCGTCAGCACCATCGAGAGCAGCGAAGGGCGGTAACGCGCCCGGAAGTAGGCCAGCACCAGGTTGTCGGTGGTGGTGAGGTTGTCGAAGGTCGAGGTGAGCTGAAAGCTCCGCATCAGCCCCAGCTCGATCCGCTTCTCGGGCGGGTACCGGGTGATGTCCTGGCCGCTAAAGAGGATGGTGCCTTCATCGGGCAGGTGGTAGCCCGTGAGGAGGTTGAACAGGGTGGTCTTGCCCGCCCCGTTGGAGCCCACGATGCCCGCCACCTCGTTCTCGCGCAACGCGTAGGTGACGCCGTTCACCGCCACGAGGTCGCCGAAGCGTTTCGTGACCCCGACGGCCCTGAGCAACTCGGCCCCGCCGGGAGTGCTCACCACCGGGTCTCCCTTCTGCCTCGCGCGCCCGCAGGGCCGTGCCGCGAGGCCCCGCGGGCGCTCCCGCCCCGCCGTCTGTCGGCGGATCGTCCCACCGACACCAGGACTCCGCTAATACCCCATGGACTTCAGGTCCGGCATCACAACCTCGCCGCCCTGATAGCCCAGGACCTTGAAGAGGTCCCAGGGATGCTTCTGCTCGCCCGCCCCCTTGCCCCTGACCAGGAACGCCGCGAACTGGTAGACGGCGGCATGATCCTCGCGCCAGCGGGCCGGTCCCTTGACCGTCGTGAACTGGGGCTTGGCCACCAGCGCCCGGCCCACCGCCTTCGGTTCGAAGGTGCCCGCCGTCTCAAACCCCCTGAACATCTCGCTGAAAGCCGTATAGGCGATGGTGGCGTAGGCGTCGGGCGGTGTTCCGAACTTGGCCTGGTACGCCTCGGTGAAGGCGGCCGCGCTCTTGGTCACCCCCATGTGGCCCAGGTCGCTGAGGTCGTAGTAGAAGTAGTGCATGGCGTACACGCCCTCCAGGGCCTCCGGAGGAAGTCCCTTCGCCACAACGTTGGTGATGAAGGCGTTGAAGATGGTCATCTCCCTGTTCAGGCCCATCTGATGGACCTGCTTCAACAGGGCGACGGCGTCGGCGGCGAACTGCGCGGAGATGAAGACGTCGGGCCGGGCGGCGCGGACCTTCTGGAGCACCGTGGTGAAATCGGTGGTCCCGAGCGGCACCTCGTCGTAGCCGACCACCTCAGCGCCATGCTGCTTGGCCGCGGCGTAGACGCCGTCCCGGATGTCCCAGCCCCAGCTGTCGGCCCGGGCCAGGAAGAAGATGCGCCGCTTCCCCAGCACCTTGACGGCCGAGGTGCCGGACATGTATCCCACCGTCCACGGACTGTAGGCGACGGCAAAGGTGGTGTCGGCCAGCTTACCCTTGAGGAACGCCTCCTTCGCCATGACGCAGGTCGGGAAGTAGGGGAGCGGTTCCTTCATCACGACGGCGTTCAGGGCGTAGGCGAGGGGAGCCCACGTCTGGCCGCCGACACCTTTCACTCCCTCCGAGACGAGGTAGCGGAAGCGCCGCACACCCACGTCCAGCTTGGCCTCGTCGTCGGCCACCACCCCTTCCACCTGGACCTTCCCCCAGGGCATGGCCAGGCCGCCCTTGGCGTTGACGGTGTCGATCGCCAGCAGGGCGCCGTTCTTCTGGGTCTCCGCCACGGCGGCAAACGGACCGGTCAGGGGCAGCAGGATGCCGACCTTGATCCTGGTGGGCTGGGCGGGTGCGGCGCCGGCGGCGGTAAGCGCGCCGGCCAGGACGATGAACAGCAGCAAGATCAGCCACCTTCTCATCGGTCTCCCCTCCCGCAGAACAGGATGCTGATCTGGACCTTCCAGCGGCGGGCGGTCCGGGAACGGAACTCCGCCCGACCGTACGCGCGTGCCGGGCGCGGACGAGACGAGGACAGCGCTGGCGCGGTGATCACCCCCTGCAGGATCTGACCTTCCCAGCGTGCGCGGCCCCTCGCGGGGAGGACCGCCCGCCGGCCGAATCACCGGAAGGCGGCGGAGGGGAAACGGACGCCGCCACGAATAGCAGGATTGGATACATTATCCAATATCCTTAGTTGACGGCCGTGGCCAAAACTCCTCCTCCTCAGGGGCCGCCGCAGTGAATCCGCCCCGGTACCTGGCTCCCCCCACCATCGCGGAAGCCGTGCGGCACCTGGCGGAGGAGGGCGAAGGGGCCTACCCCCTGGCCGGGGGGACCGATCTGGTCGTGCGCATGCGGGCCGGGCTGGTGCAGCCCACTGCGCTCGTCGACCTCCAGCGGATCCCCGAGCTGGCGGTCATCGCCGTTCAGGACGGACGGGTCTGGCTCGGCGCCACGGTCACCCTGGCCAAAGTGGTCGCCTCTCCGGAACTGCGCCGCCTGACACCGGTGCTGGCCGAGGCGGCGGCGCAGATGGGTGCCGTCCAGCTGCGCAACCTGGCCACGGTGGGAGGAAATCTGGCCAGCGCCGTCCCCTCCGCGGACCTCGCCCCTCCACTGCTCGTCCTCGACGCCACGGCCCGCATCACCGGGCCCGCTGGAGAACGGGCCCTCCCCCTCGAGCAGTTCTTCGCCGGACCCCACCGCAGCGTGCTGCGGCCCGGTGAGATTCTCACCGGCCTCGAGATCCCCGCCTCGGACGGCGGCACCGGAGCGGCCTTCCTGAAGTTCGGCCGGCGCAGCGCGCAGGTCCTGGCCGTGGTGAACGCGGCGGCGCGGGTGCGTCTGCATCGCGGGGTCCTCGACGAGGTGCGCATCGCCCTCGGCGCCGTGGCGCCCACGCCGATCCGCGCCCGCAGCGCCGAAATCCTGCTCCGGGGCGCACCTCCGGACCGGGAGCGCCTCGACGAAGCCGCCCGCCTCGCCGCGCAGGAAGCCAGGCCCATCTCGGACATGCGCGCCACCGCCGGATTCCGCCGCGAGATCGCGCAGGTGCTGGTCCGGCGGGCCCTCGAGCAGGCCATCCGGCGGGCCGAACTGGAGGGTCTGCGCCATGCCCTATAACGTCAGCTTCACCGTCAACGGCGCCCCCGTCACCACGACGGTCGAAGCGGACGAAAGCCTGGCCTGGGTCCTGCGCGAGCGACTGGGGCTGTTGGGCACCAAGATCGGGTGCGGCACCGGGGACTGCGGGGCCTGCACCGTGCTCCTCGACGGCGATCCCGTCTGCAGCTGCCTGCTGCTGGCGGTCAAGGCGCAGGGCCGGGAGGTGCTCACCATCGAGGGACTGGGCGCACCGGATCGCCTGCACCCGCTGCAGCAGGCCTTTATCGAGCACGGCGCCCTGCAGTGCGGGTTCTGCGGCCCGGGGATGCTCCTTTCGGCTGCGGCGCTGCTCGCCCGCACCCCCCGCCCGGACGAGCAGGCGGTGCGGGAGGCCATCGCCGGAAACCTGTGCCGCTGCACGGGGTACGCCAAGATCGTGGACGCCATCTTGGCCGCGTCCCGGACCGTCGCCGGGCGAGCGGGCCTTCGATGACCACGCTCACCCGTCCTCCCCTGCCCACCGTCGAAACGGAAGCGCCTTCGGGCGCGGTCGGACGCCGCGTCAGCCGCCACGACGCATTGCTCCAGGTGACCGGCCGCGTCGTGTACGGGGAAGACCTGCGCGCTCCCGGGATGCTGTGGGCCAAAGCCGTGAGGAGTCCCCAGGCCCACGCCCGCATCGCCGCGATCGACCTCCTGCCCGCGCTGACCTCCCCCGGTGTCCGGGCGATCATCACGGCCTCCGACATCCCGCGCAACCGGTACGGGTTCACGCACCAGGACCAGCCCGTCCTGGCCCAGGATCGGGTGCGGCACGTGGGCGAGGCGGTGGCGGTGGTCGCCGCGGAGACCCTGCGCCAGGCGGAGGAGGCGGCGGCAAAGGTGGCGGTGCACTACGAACCGCTCCCCGCCGTGTTCGATCCCGTCGAGGCGATGCGCCCGGAGGCGCCGTCGGTGCACGACGGCAGCAACGTCGCCGCGCACATCCGCATTCGCGACGGGGACGTCGAGGCGGGCTTCGCCGAGGCCGATCTGGTCGTGGAAGAGGAGTTCACCACCACCTTCGTCGAGCACGCCCACCTGGAACCCCACGCCGGCCTGGCCATCCCCGAGCCGGACGGGGCGGTCACGATCCACTCGTCCGTGCAGCGGCCGTTCCTGGTCGCGGCGGACACGGCGAAAGTGCTGGCCATGCCCCAGAACCGCGTCCGCATCGTCGCCTCCGGAGTGGGCGGCGGCTTCGGCGGGAAGAATGAGATGACCCTCGAGCCGTGGATCGCCCTGCTGGCGCTGAAGACCGGACGGCCCGTGAAGATGGTCTTCACGCGGGACGAGGAGTTCCAGGCCACGACGGTGCGGCACCCCTACCGGATGCGCTACCGCACGGGGGTCCGCCGGGACGGGACGCTGGTGGCCCGGGCGGTGGAGATCATCAGCGACTGCGGCGCCTACGTCTCGTGGGGCGCCTCCACCCTGGCCAAGGCCGCCATCCACGCCGCCGGCCCCTATGCCATCCCCCATGTCAGGATCGACGGCTACCTGGTCTACACCAACAACCCCGTGGGGGGAGCGATGCGGGGATTCGGCGTTCCCCAGGTCGGCTTCGCCTACGAGTGCCATACCGACGCGGTGGCGGAAGCCGTGGGGATGGATCCCGTCGCCTTCCGGATGCGCAACGTCCTGCGCGACGGCGGGCGCCTGCCCACCGGCCAGGTGCTGGAGCGGGTGACTCTGGAAGAGACGCTGCGGCGGGCGCTGGAGATGGCGGAATGGCCGCGGGAAGGGAGGGCCTCCTGATGCGCCGACGGGGCCGCGGGGTGGCCTGGATGGCCTACCCCATCGGTTTCACCTCCTATGCCAATCCCAGCGCCGCCTTCGTCAAGGTGAACCAGGACGGTTCCGCCGTGGTCTGGACCGGCGCGGCCGACGTGGGCCAAGGGTCCACCACCGCCCTGGCCCAGATCGCCGCAGAAGCGCTGGGCATCCCCCTGGACCGGATCACCATGGTGACCAGCGACACCCTGCAGACGCCCATGGACCTCGGCTCCGTGGCCAGCCGCGTCACCTACATCGCGGGGAACGCCATCATGAGAGCCTGCGCCCAGGCCCGGCAGATCCTCTTCGAGGTCGCCGCCGAGGAACTGGGCGTCGGCGCGGAAGGTCTGCTCAGCCGCGATGGGTGGATTGTGGTACGCGACCTGCCGGAGCGCCGCGTGTCCCTGGCCGACATCGCCCGGAAGGCGGAGGCGGTCAAGGGCCGGCCGCCCATCGGCGCCGGCTCCTACAACCCGCCGACGACCTTCCTCGATCCGGAGACCGGTCACGGCAAGCCCTACAACACCTACGTCTATGCGGCGCAGATCGCGGAGGTCGAGGTGGACACCGAGACGGGGCAGGTGCAGGTGCTGCGCCTGGTCGCGGTGCACGACTGCGGCCGCGCCATCAACCCGCTGCTGGTCGAGGGCCAGATCCAGGGCGGCATGGTCATGGGGATGGGGTTCGCCCTGACCGAGGAGATGGTCGTCCAGGAGGGCCGCGTCCTGAACACCTCCTTCGCCGACTACCTGATTCCCACGGCGACGGATGTGCCTCCCATGGCCGTGGATCTCGTCGAGATGCCGGATCCCACCGGGCCCTTCGGCGCCAAGGGGGTGGGCGAGCCCGCCCTGCTGCCCACCGCTCCGGCGATCGTCAACGCCATCTACGACGCCGTCGGCGTCCGGATCCGCAACCTGCCCGTTACGGCCGAGCGCGTCCTGGCCGCGCTGCGCGCCCGCGACGGCGCTCCGGATGGAGGAGACCGCACTCCATCCGGCTCCTGACGTCCCGCACCCTACGGGCCGAACAGGCGAACCGTCCACAGATAACTCTGCGGGACGAACATGATCACCGCCAGAACAACGAGCAGGAGCGGCAGGAACTGGAACACCTCGCGGAAGATCGCCTCCGGCGGCACGTCGATCAGCGACGATACGAAGAACACCAGCTGGCCGAAGGGCGGCGTGACCGCCCCCAGCACCACGGTGACGATCACGACCATCCCGAAGTGAATGGGGTCGATGCCCAGCCTGGCCGCGGCGCCGGCCAGGATGGGCGTGACCAGGATCAGCAGCGTGACCCCCTCCAGAAAGCAGCCCGCGATGAGCAAGAAGACCCCCGTGGCCACGAGGAACTTCGGGACGCTGTTCCCCAGCGAGACGAAGAAGGCGGCGACATGCTGGGGCACCTGATGGTAGGCCAGGATCCACGACAGGGGTGAAGAGAGGCTGATGATCATCATAATCACGCCGGTATCCAGCGCCGTCTTGGCCAGGATGCCGGGAAGATCGCGCATGCGGAGTTCCCTGTAGACGAAGGCCCCGAGGACGAAGGTCACGATCACCGCCACGGCCCCGGCCTCCGTCGGCGTGAAGTACCCCAGGCGGATTCCCCCGATGATGATCAGGGGCAGAGTCAGGGCGAAGGCGGACTGCCTGAACGCCCCGGCGATCTCCCGCCATGAGGCCCGAGCCGTGCGCCTTCCGTAGCCGCGCCGCAGGCAGGCTAGGTGAGCCACCGTCGACATGGCCAGGGCCATGAGCAGTCCCGGGACGAACCCGGCGACGAAGAGCTTGCCCACGGAGGTGTTGGCGATAGAGGCGTAGATCAGCATGGCGATCGACGGCGGGAGGATGTTCGACAGCATGCCGGAGACCGCAGTCACGGCCGCCGAAAACGCCGCCGGGTACCCCTGGGCCCGCATCTGGGGGATGGTGACCTTGCAGTCGATGGCGGCGTCGGCCGCCGACGAACCCTGGAGGCCGCCGTTGAACACGCTAAGCGCCACGTTGACCTGGGCCAGTCCGCTGGTCGTATGGCCCACCAGCACCCTGGCGAAGTCGAACAGGCGCCGGCCGATCCCGCCCGCGGACATCAGCGACCCCGTCAGCGCGAACAGCGGAATGGCCAGGAGGATGAAGTTGTCGCTGGCGCTGGCCGTCCTGGTGGCCACGACGGCCAGGGGGAGTCCCTCCGTCGCGGCGACGCCGAGCAGGGCGGCCAGGGCGAGGGCCACGACGACGGGGACGCCCAGGGCCACCAGACCGAGGAAGAGCAGGCCGGTGAAGATCATCCCGGCGTCGGGCAGGCCGGCACGCCCCTCACCTCACGCGGCGGTCCCTTTGCTCTCCCGGGCCCCCGGCCGGGATACTGACGGCACACCCCGCAGAGCGCCCAGGCCCTGGACCGTGTACAGGATCATGAGTGCGCCGCTTGCGGGAACAACCGTCGTGAAATAGCCGGCGGAGATCTGCAGCGTCGGCAGCTCCCGTTTCATCGAAATCTGGACGACGCGCACGCCCAGGACCAGCAAGATGGCGCCCAGCAGCGCGGACGACAGCACGATGGCGCGCGCCCACAGGGCGCCGACTCGTCCCCTCCGCGCACCGCGGTCGCTGAGGAGGCCCATCCGGACGTGAGCCCGATACTTGACACCCAGGGCTCCGCCCAGGAACACAATCCACAGGAACAGGACCTTGACCACGTCCTCGGCCCACAGGATCCGGTACCAGTTGGTGTAGCGGCCGACGACGTTGGCGCCGACGATCAGAGGAAGGATCCCCGTGCAGGCCAGGGCCACGATCTCCGGGATGATTGCCCACCAGCGCCGCCAGGGGAGGGCCAGTCGGAAGATTTCCGCTTCGCCTCCCGTCATCTCAGGCATCGGCGGACGAGCGCGCCCAACGGATCGATCCCGTGCCGGCGGCGTACGCTTCGGGCGACCGTCTGTCAGCGCCTGGACGCCTCGCGGCGGATGGCGTCGATGAGCGCCTGGCCCTCCTGCCCGAAGCGATCGACATACAGACTCCAGGCGGGGGCCATCGCCCGCCGGAAGGCGTCCCGATCGGGGTCGTGGACGACCTGCATGCCGAAGCCGATCAGCTGGCGGAGCTGGCCCTCTTCGTCGCCGCTGGCCGCCTTGCGCTGCACGGTCACGGACCGTCTGACGGCCTCCCGCAGGGCCTGCTGCAGGTCCGGAGGCAGCCTGGCCCAGGTCTTGTCGCTCACGGACGTCGGCGCCGCGCCGTAGATATGGCGCGTAAGCGACAGGTGCTTCTGGACTTCGTAGAGCTTGCCCGTGATGATGATGTTGAGCGGATTCTCCTGCCCGTCCACCACGCCCGTGCTCAGGGCGTTGTAGACCTCGGTGAAGTCCATGGCCACCGGCTGCGCGCCGACCAGCGACCACGCCCGCTGGTGGACGGCGGCGGGCAGCGTCCGCAGCTTCAACCCCCGCACGTCCGCCGGCACTCGTACCGGCCGCACATTGTTCGTCAGATTCCGGAATCCGATTTCCCACCAGCCGAGCGGGTGGAAGCCGATGCCGTCAAAGAGCCGGTACAGCCGTTCGGCAAGGGGGCCGTCGAGGACGCGGTAGACGTGCTCGAAGCCGTCGAAGAGGTACGGCAGGTCCAGGACTGTGGCCGCGGGCAGCACGGCGCCCATGGCCCCGGTGCTCGGACTGGCCAGATCGATGGACCCCAGCTGCATCCCCTCGATCATGTCCCGGTCGGTGCCCAGCTGGCCGTCGGGAATAACCCTCACCTGGAGCCGGCCGCGGCTCAACTGTCGGGCCGCCTCCGACAGCGCCACGGCGCCCTTGTAGTAGGCGCTGTCCCGCCCAAGCGAGGTGGCGTAGGTCAGGCGGAAGACGGTAATCGGCGCAGCGCTCCCCGATGCAGCGAGCCCCCAGGCAATGGCCACCACCAGGAGAGCGCCGAGGACGACCCTGGATCGTGCCTGCGGTGTGCGCATGCGGGCCCTCCCCCCTGAATGCGGATACCTTCACTAAAGGCCGTCCGGCCTGTGGCGTCTGTATCGGCCGATACAGGAGGCGGCCGCCCGCAGGCGCACTCAGAACAGTCCGGCCCGTCTCAGCAGGCGCTCGTGGCGCAGGACGATCAGGTTCCGCTTCTCCTGGGCGAGGATGCCGTCGCGCACGAGGGCCCCGATCTCCCGTGTCACCGTCACCCGCGTAGCGCCGATCATCCTGGCCAGCCCTTCGTGGGACAGGCGCACGCCGATTCGCGTTCCCTTCCCTCGGGGCAGCGGGATGCCATAGTAAACGGCCAGCTTGGACAGCAGGAGGGCCAGCCGCTCCGACGCTTTCCGGAAGGATGTGGTTTCCAGCTGCACGGCGAACAGGTGGAGCTTGCGGGCCAGCCCGCGGATGATCTCCAGACTCAGGTCCGGTTTGCTACGCATCACCTCGAGCACGGCGACAAGGGGATAGATGCGGATGGTGGACGGCTGCACGGTGACGGCGGAGGTGTAGTAGGGCAACCCGCCGAAACAGGCGGCCTCGCCGAATAGCCCGCCGGGCTCCACGATCGCCAGGACGTGTTCGTGCCCCTCGGGATGTCCCAAGAAGATCTGCACCCGCCCGGATAGGAGCTGGTAGAACTGGTCGGGCAGTTCCCCCTGCTGGAAGACCAGTGTCCCGGCGCGATAGCGGCGCACGACGCTCAGATGGCCGCAGACCTCGGCCAGCCGGCCCGCCGCGTTCACGATGGGCGCCCCCGGATCGGTCCCCTCAGGCACCGCCGGCCTCGTCGGAGGACGGCGCCCGGTGGTGTGCGGCGTCCAGAGCCGACGCGGCCCGGCGGTCGCGTGTCGCGCTCCAGACCTCTCGAAGGCGAGGGCCTCCCGGATCGCCGCTCCCTGCTCCGCCGATGAGCCGTTCCGGTTCACCACCACTCACCTCCGGCAGGCCTCTCCGGTGATTGCAAAACGCTTCGCAGAGGCCGGGACAGGACCCTCCTCCCAGCCCACCTGAGGCGGCCTCGGCCCGATGACCGGTTGTATCGTCCGCGACAGATCGCCCTGATGGCATCAACGCACAATGGGCACAGACAGGAAACCGGCGAGCGGAATTGTCCCACCGGTGAAATCGTCCCACCGGTGTCGAGAGGGGGAAGCGCGGTGAACCAGCGCCGGAGCATCAACGTCGGGCTGGTCGGTGGGGGCGCCATCGCCCGCGCGCATGCCGTGGCCTATGCCACCGCGAGGGTCTACTTCGGCCCGCACATCCCGGCCGTCCGCCTCCGTCGCCTCGCCGAGGCCGACGAGCAGTTGGCCCGAACCGCGGCGGAGCGCCTGGGATTCGAGGAGTGGACCGCCGACTGGGAGGCCCTGGTGGCCAGTCCCGACATCGACGCGGTGAGCATCGCCACGCCCAACTTCCTGCACGCCCCGATGGCTCTGGCCGCCGCGGCGGCGGGTAAACACGTCTTCTGCGAGAAGCCGCTGGCGATGGACGCGGGGGAAGCCGAGCGCATGTACCGTGCCGCTGTGAACGCCGGCGTCGTGCACGGGGTGAACTTCAACTATCGAAAGGTTCCCGCCGTGCAGTTCATCGCCCGGCTGATCCGGACCGGGCGCATCGGCACGGTGCGGCACCTCCGCGCGGTCTATCTGCAGGATTGGGGCAACGATATCCGCACCCCCCGTTCCTGGAAGTTTCAGGCCGCCCGTAGCGGGGCTGGAGCGCTGGCCGGGGTCGGCAGCCACCTCATCGACCTGTCGCGCTACCTCGTCGGCGAGCTCGACCGCGTGGTGGCCACCTCGGAGATCTGGGTGAGGGAACGCCCCAGGGCGGTCGCCCCTTCGCCTTCCGACGCGGTGCGGGTCGACGCCCCGATGGAACCGGTGGATGTCGACGACAGCATGTATTTTCTCGGCCGGTTCAGTGGCGGATCCATCGGGACCTTCGAGATCAGCCGGTGCGCCACAGGCCGCAAGAACCAGCTGGGCCTGGAGATCCACGGCAGCCGCGGGTCGATCATCTTCGATTACGAGCGGCAGAACGAAGTCCACCTATACCTGGACGACAGCGAAGAGGCTCAGGGCTTCCGCCGGATTCTCATCGGTCCGGCGCACCACGACGCCGCCCTGCTGGCCTTCCCCGGCATCGGGATCGGCTTTGCCGAGACGGTGCTCTTCCAGGTCCGGGACTTCCTGGCGGCGATCGCCGGCGGCTCCCCCATGTCGCCGGACTTCTATGACGGGTGGCGGGCGCAGATGGTCGTCGATGCGGTCCTCGACTCGGCCCGCGGGGGACGCTGGGTTGCGGTTCCCCCGCTGCCCGCCCGCGGATCCACGGCGCGGTTGGAGACCGGACGGTGACGAGGAGGTGACGACCACCATGCGGTTTCGGGACCGGACGGCGATTGTGACCGGGGCGGGCGGGGGGTTGGGAGCCCTCTATGCTGCCGCGCTGGCGCAGGAGGGCGCGGCGGTGACGGTCGTCGACCGCCTCGCCTCCGGGGTCGCGGAGACGGCGGCCGCGGTGGCCGCCGCGGGCGGCCGGTGCCTGCCCGTCACCGCGGACCTCACCGACCCGGGGCAGGTGGAGCATGCGGTCGCCTCGACCCTGGACGCCTACGGTCGGATCGACATTCTGATCAACAACGCCGGCGGAGGATCCAGCGGACCGGAGACGGCGGGCACCATCGTGGACGAGGACCCGGCGGCCTGGGACGTCCTGATCGCCATGAACCTGAAGACTGCCTTTCTCTGCACGCGGGCCGTCGCCGGACCGATGCAGCGCCAGCGCTACGGGAAGATCGTCAACGTCTCCTCGCGGGCCGCCCGGATTGCCGACCCGACGGTGCATCAATCCCCGGCCTATGCCTCCGCCAAGACGGCGATCCTGGGCCTGACCCGCTTCGCCGCCCGGGAGCTGGGGCCCTTCGGGATCACCGTGAACTGCCTCGTCCCGAGCCTCACCATCAGCGGGCCGGTGCTGCAGGCGTATTGGGACCGTATGTCCGACACCGCCCGCGAGCGCTACCTGGAGCAGATCGCGCTCCGGCGCCTGCCGCGGCCCGCCGAGATCGTGTCGGCCGTGCTCTTTCTCTGCAGCGACGACAGCAGCTATATCACGGGGGTCTGCCTGGATGTCAACGGCGGCTCCTTCATGGCCCCGTGACGGGCGCGGCGCCCCGCGACCGATGATGGCCGGACGCCCTCCACTGTACTCCGTCTCGGTCTGGTCCACGCCCCACAACACGATCCGAGAGGACCTGGATCAGATCGCCCGGTCCGGGGCCCGGGGCGTGGGCCTCTGGGAGGGGAAGTTCGCGGGGCAAAGAGACTACGACGGCCTCGCCCAGACGATCCGCCGCTACGGCCTCCGGGTCACTTCCTGCGCACCGCGGATCTGGACGATCTTTCCCGTCCCGTGGGCCAGTCCGACCATCCCCAGGCTCAACCTCGTCGCGGAGGAACGCGACCCCCGGGTCAGGATCCGGTTGATCTGCGACAGCCTCGGCCGGCTGGCCGCGTTCGCCCCGGAGTGCATTCTGGTCTCAAGCGGGGCTCCCGACGGCGCCCTGCCGCGGACCACGGCCCTGGAGATCATCGCCGAGGGGCTGGCCCGGATCGCCGACGCCGCGGCGGAGGCGGGGCTGAAGATCGGCTTCGAGTTGACCTCCGCGCGGCGCGGATCTCCGGTGCACACCCTCACGGAGCTGGCCGGCCTCATCGACGATGTCCGCCGCCCCAACGTGGGCATCATTGTGGACATCTTCCACAGCGCGCCGGCTCCCGGCATTCAGGAGGAGGTGCGGGAACACGTCCCCCGCCTGGTGGGGGTGCACGTCAACGACGTCCCCTGGACCGAGCGCGGGCCCTATGACCGCCTCCTGCCCGGCGAAGGCAGGAACTTGGCGCCTGGCTTCATCGCCGCCCTGTTGGCGGCGAGATACCGCGGATGGTATGAGCTGGAGGTTTTCTCCGACGACGGCACCTTCGGCGTGCCCCTGGCGGGATCGTTGTGGGCGATCCCGCACGAGGAACTGCTCCGGCGCGGCAAAGAGGCGTTCGAGCGCGTCTACCGGACCGCCGCGGCGGCGGCCGGAGTGGCCGACGCGTCGGACAGTGGCTGAGGAGGTGATACCACCGTGCCGTTCTTCGATCTGGACGCCATCCAGGCGGAATACGTGACGCCGAAATACTCCAGCGCCTTCGGGCCTCTCGTGACCGGAGAGCAGATTGAGGTGGGACGCCTGCGGTTCGCGGCGGGCGAAGGGTCGATCCGGCACGCCCATCCGCAGGAGCAGATCGTGGTGATCCTGCGGGGACGGGTCCTGGCTACGCTGGAGGGTCAGACCAGGGAACTGGGGCCCGGTCAGGGATTCCTGGCCCCGCCCAACGCCCCCCACGAGGTGAAAGCCCTGGAGGCCGCCGAGGTGTTGAGCTGCAAAGGTCTGGTGGCCGGGCGCGGCCACCGGATCACCTCCTGAGCCGTTGGTATCCGTCGCTACAGACCGCGGGACGCCGGCGAGGTAGGGTGGGCAATGGCGTCGGAGCCGCATCGGTTCGGCCATCGGGCTGCGGTGACCCCCGATCGGTGCTCATCTTCGGCCCTCGCTGACCTCCGTCGTTCCGGCGCACCGCCCGGTGGGCCGGCATCCTTCGACAGCCCATCATCCACCAGAGGAGGCGCGGACCATGGAGTCCAGGCGCATGAAACGGCGGGATTTCCTCAAGAAAGCCGCCGGAGTGACAGCGGCGGCCGCCGGCCTGGGAGGCCTCACAGGGATCCTCAGTGCGCGACGCGCTCCAGCCTACGCCCAGCGCCGGAGGCTGCGCATTCTCCGCTGGAACGACTTCATCGCCCAGGCCGACGAAGTCCTGAAGGCACAGGCCGCAGAAGCCTCCCGGGCGCTAGGGGCGGACGTCACCTTCGAGTTCGTGAACGTCGCCGACCTCCAGGCTCGCATCACCGCAGCGATCCAGTCGGGATCGGGGCCGGACATTGTCCTCATGCTGTGGGCCTGGCCGCAGCTGTATGCCAACGCCCTGGTGGACGTCTCCGATGTGGCCGAGCCGATCGGTCGGGTCCAGGGAGGGTTCTACGATATCTTCCAGGCCACGGCCAGGTCCGGAGACCGATGGCTGGCCATGCCCCACAGCGTGGGCGGCTTCTTCCCCCACTACCGACGGTCGTGGCACGCTGAGGTCGGCGCGGCGGAGTTTCCGAAGACGTGGGACGAATGGCGGGAGGTCGGCCGGCGGCTGAAGGCCAGAGGGAAACCGGTGGGTCAGTCGCTCGGGCACGGGTTGGACGCCTCCACCTTCTCCTACCCCCTCCTCTGGTCGTTCGGCGGGGCTGAGGTGGACGCCACCGGGAAGCGCGTCGTGCTCAACTCGCGGGCGGCGGTGGAATCCGTTCGGTTCCTGCAGGCCTTCTGGCAGGAGGCCTGCGACCCCAGCGGCCTGGCCTGGGACGACACGGCCAACAACCGGGCCTTCCTGGCCGGAGAGCTCAGCGCCACCGCCAACGGCCTGTCCGTGTACATCGTCGCCAAACGGCAGCAGAACGCGCTCCGGGACGAACGGGGCCAGCCCCTGTACCAGGACATCGAGACGGCGTTGATGCCGGCGGGACCGGCCGGGCAGTTCCACCTCAACACGCCGTTCCAGCACGCGGTCATGCGCTACTCCCAAAACCAGCGCCTGGCCAAGGAGTTCTTGCGGTGGATGCACCGACGGGAGGTCTATGAGCGCTGGTTCACCGTCAATGAGGGGTACAGCGTGGGACCGGCCAGGGTGTGGGAAGAGCACCCGATGTGGACGCGCATCGACCGGCCCATGCAGACCATGCGGCGCGCCACACGGATGAGCCTGATGATCGGCCATCCGGCCCCGGCGTCGGCCCGCGCGACAGAGGCCTACTCCAAGTACATCGTCGTGGACATGTACGCCAAGGCGGCGCAGGGGATGAGGGCCGAGGACGCGGTCCGGTGGGCCGAGGGCGAGCTGAAGAAGATCTACGAGACCTGAGCGGCGGGACGCCGCTGGCTGGTCCGATGGAGAGCAAGGATCGGCCGGGATCCGGCCCGGGGCCGGGGCGCCTCCTCCCTTCCCCCTCCGACCGTCACGCCCTCCCGGGCCGTCTCCTGGACAGCGAACGGTCTCTGGCCTTCCTGTTGCTTGCTCCCGCCGTGGCCATGCTGCTGGTCTTCATCGCCTATCCCTTCGCCACGGGTATCTGGTACGCGCTCTCCAGCGTCAGAGTGGGCGATGCCGGGCACTTCGTCGGCCTCCAGAATCTGATCGCGGCCTGGCATGACTCAATCTTCCGCACGGCCCTGAGGAACACCATCCTCTACACCTTTTGGGCCAACCTCTTCAAACTGATCCTCGGCATGGGGCTGGCGCTGCTGCTCAACCATCCCTTTCGCGGCGTGCGCCTCGTGCGGGCCGCGGTGCTCCTGCCCTTCATCGTCCCCACCGTCCTCTCCGCCCTGGCCTGGCGCTGGATGTTCGACCCCACCTTCAGCGTCCTCAACTGGCTGCTCTATCACGGCGGCCTGATCGCCGAGCGGCTTCCCTTCCTCTCCGACGCCCGGTGGGCACTGTGGTCCGCGATCGCCGTCAACACCTGGCGCGGCACGCCGTTCTTCGCCGTCACGCTGCTGGCCGGACTGCAGACGATCAACCCCGAACTCCATGAGGCGGCCGCCCTGGACGGCGCCGGGAGCTGGAAGCGATTCTGGCACGTCACGCGGCCGCTGCTGCGACCGGTCATCATCGTCGTCGTCGTCTTCTCCATCGTCCAGACTTTCTCCGATTTCCAGCTCGTCTACGTGCTCACCGGAGGCGGTCCCGCCAACTCCACCCACCTGGTGGCCACCTACGCCTACCAGGTCGGCATCGGGGCCGGGCTTCTGGGGGAGGGGGCGGCCATGTCGTTGTTCATGTTCCCCGTCCTGCTGACGGTGGTCTGGAGCCAGCTCCGCCACCTCCGGCGCCTGGAGGGAGTCTAGGTGACCGTCGAACGGCGGTGGCGGCGCTGGCTCCTGGTCTACCTCCCCCTGGCCGTCCTGATCGCGGGCCTGCTCTTTCCCTTCTACTGGATGCTCATCACGTCCATCCGGCCCGATGCGGAGCTCTACCGCTCCTGGCGCTCCCCCCAGAGTGCGCCGCTGTGGACGCTGGCCCCGACGGGACAGCACGTCCTGAACCTGCTGACGCGGACCGCGTTTCCCCGGTGGCTCTGGAACACGCTCCTCGTCGCGGCGGCCTCGACGGGGATTTCCCTGTTCTGCGGGCTCCTGGCGGGGTATGGGCTG
Organism: Armatimonadota bacterium; assembly: GCA_031459765.1. NCBI lineage: Bacteria > Bacillati > Candidatus Sysuimicrobiota > Candidatus Sysuimicrobiia > Candidatus Sysuimicrobiales > Candidatus Kaftiobacteriaceae > Candidatus Kaftiobacterium > Candidatus Kaftiobacterium secundum. The sequence continues at coordinate 367,808 of JAVKHY010000002.1, forward strand.
GCCCGGTTGCGGTTCCCCGGCGCCGGCCCCCTCGGCATCGGGATCTTCGTCAGCTATCTCGTCCCGCCGACCCTGCTGTTCATCCCGCTGGCGGGGATGGTCCGGAGCTTCCGGCTGGGCGACACCCCGTGGGCCCTGATCCTGACCTACCCGACCTTCATGATCCCCTTCTGCACCTGGCTGCTGATGGGGTATTTCAAGACGATTCCGCGAGAGCTGGAGGAGTGCGCGCGCGTCGACGGCGCCTCGCGGTTTCAAGCCATGGTGCGCATCGTCTTCCCCGCCGCGGTCCCGGGCGTTCTTTCCGCGGGCATCTTCGCCTTCACGCTCTCCTGGAACGAGTTCCTCTACGCCCTCGTCTTCCTGTCATCGCCGGAGAAGAAAACCGTGGCCGTGGGCGTGATCTCCGAACTGGTCCGCGGCGACGTCTACTTCTGGGGCGAGCTCATGGCCGGGGCCCTGCTCGGCGCGCTCCCCGTCGCCCTGGTGTACTCCTTCTTCGTCGAGCACTACGTCGCGGCGCTTTCCGGATCGATGAAAGGGTGAGGGCAGTGACGATGCCGGAGAAAAGTCAGGGCGCCATGGTGGAAGGACGGGAGTATCCCCGGGGTCCGATCAGGTTGCTCGTCCCCTTTCCGCCCGGGGGGTCCACAGACTTCACCGCAGGGACCATCGCCGGCGCGATGGCGGAGGTACTGGGCCAGCCCGTCATGGTGCAGCACCGGCCCGGGGAGTTCGGGATTGCGGCGCTGGCGGAACTGGCCCGGGCCGATGCCCACACCTTGCTCGTGGGGAGCGTGATCACCAACGCCATCACCCCCATCGTCCACCATCGTCGAATGCCGTTCCGCGTCGAGAACGTCGTTGCTCCGATCTCCAGACTGGTCGAATTTCCCAGCGTACTGATCACGCGGACGTCGGTGCCCGTCCACACGCTCCAGGAGTTTCTCGAGCACGCCAAGCGCACCTGGGGGCGGGTGCGCAACGGGACGGACTGGATCGGCAGCTTCACGGACCTGGATGCGGCCCTCCTGGGCCGGCAGGCCGGAGTCGACGTGGTGCAGGTCGTCCGGGCCGGCGGGGCCGATGCCCTGGTCGGGGCGGTGGTCAGCGATGAGGCCGACATCTTCTTCGTCAATGCGCGCACGGCGATCCGTGAGGTGCGTGCCGGACGGGTCAAGGCCCTGGCGGTGACAGGCCCCGGGCGCCTGGCGAGCCTGCCAGAGGTTCCGACGATGGAGGAGTCGGGCTTCCCCGGGGTCGGCACCCCGCACTGGCATGGGCTCTTCGCGCCCCGCTCCGCGCCGCAGGAGGTGGTCCGCTTGCTGCATCGCGCCGTCGTCCGGATCCTGCGCGACGATCTGGTTCGATCCGCCCTGGAAGGCGCCGAAGCCCGCCTCGTCCCCAGCGCTTCACCGGAGGCGTTTGCGGCGGAGCTCGAGGCGGAGATGGTACGCTGGCGGACGCTCGTCGCCGAGATCAACCTGACGGAGCTGGACTGAGGAGTACCGACAACACCGACGGAGAGGGTACCGATGGACGAAGAGAGGAAAGCGGACAGGCCGGAAGAGAGGACGACCCGCACGGCGGGAGCGATCAAGGCGGGACGGGGACGATACGTCTTCGATCCCCGCCGCCTCGCCGGAATCGCTGCCGGGCCGGGGTACTCTACGGCCCACGGTCCGGTCGTGGAAGGGGAGCGTATCCAGGTGGGACTGATGCACATGCCCCGCGGATCGGGGGGGCGGCCGCACAGCCATCCCAACGAGCAGTGGATCTACGTCCTCCAGGGGACGCTGGAAGGCGAGGTGGAAGGCGTACCGGTGCGCGCCCCGGCCGGGTCGCTGATCTACATCCCGGCGAATGCGGTCCACTGGGCGCTGGCCGGAACGGATGAGGATGTGGTCTTCCTGACGGCCAAGGACACCTCCCACGGCATTGCGGGCACTCCCGTCGATCCCTCCACGTCCGCCCCGCTCTACGCCCCGGGATTCGGGCCGGCGGCGAAGGAGGAACCATGAGTGGCCAGTCTGCGGGCTCCAGCCGGGTGGACGCGGCGACGACGAATCGCATGCGAATCGACTACGATGTGCCGATCCCCATGGACGACGGCGTGGTGTTGCGGGCCGACGTCTACCGTCCCGATGAGGGCCGTCGGTATCCGGTCCTGCTGAGCTACGGTCCCTACGGCAAGGGATTGCCGATCCAGCTCGGATATCCGGACCAGTGGGGTGCCCTGGTCCGCAGTTTTCCCGAGGTCGCGGAGGGGTCCTCGTGCCGGTACGCCAACTGGGAAGTGGTCGATCCGGAGAAGTGGGTCCCGGACGGCTATGTCTGCGTCCGCGTCGATTCGCGGGGCGCCGGCCGCTCCCCGGGCGTGCTCGATGTCTACTCCCCCCGCGAGACCCGAGACCTGTACCAGTGCATCGAGTGGGCCGCGGGTCAGCCCTGGAGCAGCGGTAAGGTGGGGCTGAGCGGCATCTCCTATTACGCGATCAACCAGTGGCTGGTGGCCGGCCTGCAGCCGCCGCACCTGGCCGCCATGTGCGCCTGGGAGGGCGCGGCCGATTACTACCGCGACTTCCACCGCCACGGCGGGATCCTGTGCACCTTCACCGGGTCGTGGTTCAAGGCCCAGGTGGAGACCGTGCAGCACGGAGTCGGGGTGCGGGGGCCCGTCGATCCCAACAGCGGCCTGCTGGTGGCCGGCCCTGAAACCCTGGCCGAACATGAACTGGCCCGACGGCGGATCGATCCGATGCAGCAGGCCCTGGTGCGGGTCCTCGATGATCCCTGGTATCGGGAGCGGTCGGCGGACTGGTCGAAGGTGACGGTACCGTTCCTCTCGGCCGGCAACTGGGGAGGGCACGGGCTGCACCTGCGCGGGAACGTGGAAGCCTTCGTCCGGGCGGCCTCGCGCCAGAAGTGGCTGGAGATCCACGGCCTGGAGCACTGGACGCACTACTACACCCACTACGGCCTCGATCTCCAGAAACGGTTCTTCGCCCACTTCCTCAAGGGCATGGACAACGGGTGGGACCGCGAACCGCCGGTTTTGCTCAACATCCGCCGTGTGGACCGGTTCGTGCTCCGCCGGGAACAGCAGTGGCCGCTGGCGCGGACCCGGTGGACTCCTCTGTACCTCAATCCGGCTCGGCGAAGCCTGGACTGGGAACCGCCGGCCGCCGGCAGTGAGGTCACCTACCGTCCCCTGCAGGAAGGCGTCACCTTTCGCACACCCCCTTTTGCTCAGGAGACGGAGATCACCGGCCCGATGGCGGCAAAGCTCTTCATCGCCTCCGCCACCATCGACGCAGACCTTTTCCTGGTGATCCGCCTGTTCGATCCCGGGGGGCAGGAGGTGACCTTTGCCGGCGCGGTCGAGCCGCGGGCGCCCATCGCCCAGGGGTGGCTGCGCGCCTCTCACAGGAAGCTGGACCGGACGCTCTCCACCCCTTATCGGCCGTACCACACCCACGATGAACTGCAGCCCTTGGTTCCGGGCGCAGTGTACGATGTCGATGTGGAAATCTGGCCGACGAGCATCGTCGTGCCGCCGGGATACGTGCTGACCCTGACGGTGCAGGGGAAGGACTTCGAGCGAGAAGACACCCCCGCCGGGCTGGGGCCGTGGAGAGCCCTGCGGGGGAGCGGGCCCTTCCTCCACAACCATCCCTGGGACCGGCGCCCGGAGATCTACGGCGGTGCCGTGACCGTGTACGGGGGCGGTACGCGGAGTTCGTTCCTCTTGCTGCCCGTCATCCCCGGATGACCGCTGGGGCGTCCTCCGGCGTGTACCCCAGATACCGCTGCAGCGCTCCCTCCACCTTCCGCAGCGCGTCCCGCCAGGTCGTTCGGCGCGTGAAGAGGTGCGTCTCCTCGGGGTAATAGTGGGCCTCGAACACCTTCCCGTGCTCCACGCAATCCTTCACGATGAGGTTCAGCTGCTCGAAGGGCACGGCCTCATCCTTCGTTCCGTGCAGGTTGATCAGGGGGGCGCGCAACTCCGCGACCAGGTGGCGCGGCGAGGCGTTGCGCCAGACCTCGGGACTCTGCTCCCGGGAGCCGCGGGCCCGTCCCAGGAAGTAGTCGTAGGCCGGCCGGAAGGCCTCCCGGGCCCAGGCCATCCACCGGTCGAAGTCCCAGATGCCGGCGATGTTGATGCCCAGGGCAAAGGTCTGCGGTGACCGGACCAACGCGGCCAGAGTCAGCCAGCCCCCGTAGCTCAAACCCCAGACGCCCACGCGCTGCGGGTCCACGAAGGGTAGGGTCTTGAGCCACTCGCCGGCCCGCACGCAGTCCTCGCACTCCACCACGGCCAGGCCGCCGGAGTTTCCCTGCTCGAAGGCCTTCCCGTATCCGATGCCCCCGCGGTAGTTGATCAGATACGAGACCACCCCGCGCTCCGCCAACCACAGCGACACGGCGTAGAAAAAGGCGTAGGCCTTCAGCGGCGGGAACCCTTCGCGCATCTGCCGCATCCCCCCGCCGTGGATGTAGAGCAGCGCGGGATACCGGCGGCCCGGTTCCAGGTCGGGAGGGACCAGCAGGTACCCCGGAATCTCCAGCCCGCCCGCGCCCGGCGTCTTCGCCGGCTGCGGGAGGGCGAAGCGAGATGGCGCCACACCCTCGGGCATCGAGCCGACGAGACGGCGCAGACCGGCGCCGTCACGGCCGACCACCCAGAGTTCGGGCGCGTGGTGAACCGTACTGTGGCGGAAGGCAACGAGGCGGCCGTCGGGGGACCACGCCGCCTCGACGCTGGTGCCGGGGGTGTCCACCAGGCGGCGCAGCACGCCTGAACCCAGGTCGACGCAGAACAGGTGGCGCATCCCGAGGTTCTCCCGGTTGGTGGAGAAGACCGCCTCGCGACCGTCCGGGCTGATCCGCGGAAGGTCGTAGGCGTGCCCGACATCCTCCCCGGTCCCTTCGGTGAGCACCCGCAGGCGGCCATCCTCCGTGTCCAGCAGGTAGAGATGCCACCAGCCCTCGTGACGCAGCACGAGCAGGGCCTGCCGGCCGTCGGGATGGGGCTGCGCGGCAAAGGGCGCGCCCAGGCCCTCGGGCTCGTCTTCGCGGTGCAGCACGCGCACCGTGCCGTCGGGCAGGTCGAGGACGCACCACTCCCGGGCGGTGTACGCCACCGACGGCCGGGCAAAGATCAACCGGCCCGGGCGCAGCCAGGTGAAGGGCCCCTCCAGGTTCTCCGTCTCCGAGCGCCACAGGACGTGTCCCAAGGAATCTGTCACGGCCAGATCCCAGCGCCCGCGATCATCCCGGAACGTCACCGCGATGGCCGATCCGTCCGGCGCCCAGGACAGCGTCGGCTGATGGTCCAGCCCCTGCACGCGACCGCCGACGTCGAGATGACGCAGCGACGGTTCCGCAGGATCCCAGAGCCACAGCCGACCGCCCGTGACGAAGGCCAGCGCCGGAGGGGCGGGCGACCACTGCACCGCGGTGACGGGATCGGGGCCGGCGTAGAGGACGCTGGGGCGCCAGCCGTCGTCCGAGGGCGCCTCCCCCTGACCGGCGGTGAGGAGGCGCCCGCCCTGCAGGTAGGCCAACCGCCCGTCCGGCGCCCAGTCGAAGGCCGTGACCGGGAGGTCGCCCCGGGAGATTTCCAGGCTCTGCGCAGTGCGGACGTCCACGACCCGCAGGGAGTAGCGGCCGCCGTCATCGAGAATGTAGCCGATCCGTCTCCCGTCGGGGGCCCAGGCATGGGCGGAAAAGTACGTGATGGCCAGCACCTGCTCCAGCGTGATGGCCGGCGATCCCATCGGCCCCACCTCCTTTCGTCTCGTTACAGCCTGGGATCCAGCGCGTCCCGCAGGCCGTCGCCCAGGAAGTTGAAGCCCAACACGGTGAGCATGATCGCCAGACCCGGGAGCGTGGAGATGTGCGGCGCGGTGCGCAGGAAGGCCCGTCCTTCGTTCAGCATCGTGCCCCAGGACGGAGTGGGGGGCTGCACCCCCAATCCCAGGAAGGACAGCGCCGCCTCGGCGATGATGGCCGCCGCCATGCCCACCGTGGCCAGGACGATGATCGGCGCCACCACATTGGGCAGGATGTGTCGGAGGAGGATCCTGACGTCACCGGTCCCCAGGGCCCGCGCCGCCTGCACGAAATCCAGTTCGCGCAGGACCAGGACCTGCCCGCGCACGACCCGGGCATAGGTCGTCCAGGCCACCAGGCCCAGGGCGATCATCACGTTCACCAGGCTCGGCCCTAGCACGGCGATGATGGCGATCGCCAGGACGATGACCGGAAAGGCCAGGAAGACGTCCACCGTCCGCATCAGGATGTTGTCCACGACGCCGCCGTAGTACCCGGCGGTCAGTCCGACGACGGTGCCCAGGCTGGCGGCGATCCCCACCGCCACGACCCCCACCTGCAGAGAGATGCGGGTGCCGTAGATCAGGCGGGCCAGGATATCGCGGCCCACGGCGTCGGTCCCCAACAGGTGGCCGGGAGCGCCGGGCGGTGCGGCGGGATGGGCGTAGTCGATGGCCAGCGGGTCCGCGGGGGAGACGTAGGGCGCGAAGAGCGCCAGCAGGACGATCAGGGCGATCATCCCCAGCCCCGCCATGGCCAGGCGGTGGCGGCGCAGCCGCCGCCAGGCGGCGCGCCAGTAGCCCTCGTGCCTGGCTGTCGCCTCAGCGGCGGCCCTAGGCATAGCGGATGCGCGGGTCGATGAGCGCATAGATGACGTCCACGGCCAGATTGGCGGCGATGCGCACCACCGCGATCATCAGCACGACCCCCTGGACCACGGGGAAGTCGCGCTGGACGATGGACCGGATGGCCAGCCGGCCGATCCCCGGCCAGGCGAAGATCGTCTCGGTGATGACCGCGCCGCCCAGCAGCGCGCCGAGGTCCAACCCGATGACCGTCACCACCGGGATGAGCGCGTTGCGCAGGGCGTGGCGCACGACGACCCGGCTACCCTGCAGCCCCTTGGCGCGGGCCGTACGGATGTAGTCCTGGCCGATCACCTCCAGCATGCTGCTGCGGGTCAGCCGGGTGACCACCGCGGCCAGGGCGCTGCCCAGCGTCACGGCCGGGAGGATCAGGTGGACGACGGCGGTGATGAGGCCGGCGGGATTGCCGGAGGTCAGCAGCATCCACAGGCCCGACAGGACGGGCTCCCCGCGCCCGGAGGCGGGCAGCCAGCCCAACCGCAGGGCGAAGAGGAAGATCAACATGACCCCCAGCCAGAAGTTGGGCATGGAGATACCCAGCATCGCCGCCACGGTGCCCGCCGTGTCCAGCAAAGAGTATTTGCGCACCGCCGAGATGACGCCGACGGGGATGGCGATGGCCAGCGCGACGACGACCGCGGCCAGGGCCAGTTCAATCGTCGCCGGGAGCCGCTCGGCGATCAACTGGCGCACGGGTTCATCGGAGGACAGGGAGGTGCCCAGGTCGCCGGTGACGAGCCGACCCAGGAACTTCAGATATTGGACGGGGAGGCTGCGATCCAGTCCGAGGACGTGACGCAACCGCAGGATCTCTTCGGCCGTCGCGTTCTCGGCACCGATCATGATGACCACCGGGTCGCCCGGGATCAGCCGCAGCAGGCCGAAGATCACCAGGGAGACCCCGAACAGCACCGGGATCGTAGCCAGGAGGCGCTGCAGGATGTAGCGGCCCACGGAGAACGGCGCCTATCCCATGCGCCGGCGGATCGGACCGCGGCCTAGCGACCGGTTCCCATCTTGACGTCGATGCCGTAGGGGGTCTTCAACACGATCCACCCGCTGACGTGCGGTTTGAACCCCTGCACCGCCTTCCGCGTGGCGTAGGTGCGCTTCTCGTGGAAGAGGAACACCATGGGCGCCTCCTGGACGATCAGCCGCTGCGCCTCCCGATAGATCCGGATCCGCTCCCTGGCATCGGTGACGGTGCGGGCGCGGTCCAGCAGCTCATCCACCCTGGCATTGCGGAATTTGGTGAAATTGAATCCGCCGATGGCCGAGCTGTGGAACGGGCTGTAGAGCAACGAATCCGGCTCCGGGTTCGTCGTCCAGCCGACCCGGAGGGTGTCGTAGTTCGTCTTCAGGAGCCGGTCCAGCAGCGTCGGGAAGTCTACCGCCGTGACCTTCACGGTGACGTTGATCTGCTTGAGCATGTCGATGATCAGCGGCACCTCACGCTGGAGCTCCTCCGTGGCCGAGATCAGGTAGTTCATCTCGAAGCCGCCCCCCTGGCCGGCTTCGGCCATGAGCTGTCGGGCCCGGGAGAGGTTGTAGCCCAGCCCCTTGAAGCGCTCGTCGTAGGCCCAGGAGGTGGGCGGGATGGGACCTTCGGCCACGACGCCGCGCCCGGGCCAGACGACGTCCACGATCTTCTGCTTGTCGATGGCGTGGGCGATGGCCTGTCGGACGCGCACATCGTCGAAGGGCTTCACCGACGTGTTGAAGGCCAGAAGGCGGTAGTTGGTCCCCACCACCTCGTGGAGGTTGACGAGCAGACTGACGCGCAGCCGTCGGAGGTCCTGCGCCGGAATCCCGGCGATGAGGTCCAGGCCCCCCGACTCCAGCTCCGCCAGACGGACGCTGGCCTCCGGAATGAAGCGGAAGATGAGCCGATCCAGGGACGGCCGTCCCGCGTAGTAGTCGGGGTTGGCCTCCAGCACAATCCGCTCCTCGGGCACCCACTCCACCCACCGGTACGGCCCGGTACCCACGGGACGGCGGGCGAACTCCCGGCCCAGCCGGGAGTGGGCGGCTCTGGGCAGGATGTAGGCGGATGTGGCCAGGTTGGTGAGAATCGGCACGAAGGGGGCGCGGGTGGTGATGCGGACGGTGTGCCGATCCACGGCCTCCACCAAGGAGATCTGCGCCAGCGACCCGCGCTGCGGCGAGCGGGTCTCAGGGTTCAGGATGCGGTCGATCGTGTATTTCACATCGTCCGCCGTGAACTCCGTCCCGTCGTGAAACCGCACATTCTGCCGCAGTTTGAAGGTCCAGATCTTGCCGTCGGCCGACGGCGTCCACGACTCCGCCAGGGCGGGCTGCAGGCCTCCCTGGGGATCGAGCATGACCAGCCCTTCCAGGACGTGGGAGTACACCTGCTGGGAGTAGAGGTCGGTGGACAGCGCCGCATCCATCGTGGTCGGCGCCGACTCCATCCCGATGCGCAGCGTTCCCCCCGACGTCGGCGCGGGCGCGGCGGGGACGCGCCAGCTCAGCACCACGACTGCGGCCAGGGCCAGGCTGATCCGCCACTTCATCTCACCACCACCTCCTGCCCGTGTGGCGCGGGCGATCGCGGGCGGGGACCGATCCACCGGCGTGAGCGCTGCCGCGCCTCGCGGCTCCTCCGAGGCGGGAGGCCCCGCACTTCGATGACCCCTCGGAGGCTCGCGCTACCGTTCGAGGCAGGCGAGGCGGTATCCTCTGCCCAGGCGTCGATGGCGTGGGAACGTGCCGGGTGCGCGGCCCGCCGTTGCCGTCTCCGCGTTGCGGCTCACGGCGCCGGCGTCGCCCGTCGCGCCTCCCGGACGTGAGGCAGGTTGAGGACGATCGCCAGAGACAGGAGCGCCAGGAGCGCCGCCAGGGCCGGAACCCTCCAGAAGACCCGGAACAACGCCGTGCCCCCGGCGCTCAGGGCTCCGCCCAGCACCGCCCCCATCAGCGCGGCGCCCACGGAGCCGCCGAAGTTGCGGGCGAACTGCAGCAAACCGGTCACGATCCCCAGGACCTGCGGGCCGGCCTCCTCCTGGGCGCTCACCAGCAACGCCAGCATGATCGCCCCCATACCCAGGCCGGCCAGCAGACCGCTGCCGCCCAGGACCCACAGGGCGCTGCCCGGTGCCGCCGCCCACAGGCCGAATCCGGTGACCATCGTTGCGGCCCCGATCACGGACAGCGGACGCGGCCCGAGGTCCGGCAACCACCGCGCCGACCAGATACTGGCCACCGTCCATCCCACCGTCATCGGCGCCAGCAGGGCGCCGGCGCCGGTGGCGCTCTGCCCGCGCGCCGCCTGCCCGAACAGCGGCAGAAAGGCCGCGCTGCCGAAGAAGGCCATGCCGGCCAGCAGATTGCCCGCCAGGGCCCGACCGATCAGCGGGTGGCGGACGGCGTCGAAGGGGATCAGCGGCGTGACCCGGCGACCGTCCAGCAGGAAGAAGACTCCCAGCAGAACCACTCCGATCAGGTCGAGGAGCGGGACGTGCCTTTGGATCCCGTACACCAGCAACCCGGCGCCGCAGGCGAACAGCACCGCGCCGGCGAGGTTCAGCTCGGAGGGCCTGCGCGGAATCTGATCCCGGTAGGTGCGCGCGATCAGGGTCATGGCGACGAGGGCGAAAGGGATGTTGAGGTAGAATACCCATCGCCACGACATCCGGTCGGTGATGAATCCGCCGACCAGCGGGCCGACCAGACCCGAGATCCCCCACACCCCGCTGATGAACCCCTGGACGCGCGCCCGCTCCCGCATCGGGTAGAGCTCTCCAATCATGGTGAAGGTCAGCGCCAAGAGACCGCCCGCGCCCAGACCCTGGAGGCTGCGGGCCCAGATCAGCTGGTGCATCGTCTGGGACGCGCCGCTCAGGGCCGACCCGACCAGGAAGCCCCCGGTGGCCACCAGGTACAGGCGGCGGCGGCCGGACAGATCTGAGGCGCGTCCCCACAGGGGGCCGCTGACCGTGGCCAGCAACAGGTACAGGGAGAAGGGCAGACTGTACAGCTCCTGGCCGCCCAGGTCGGCGATGACCCGGGGCATCGCCGTCGCCACCACGGTGGCTTCGATCGCCGCGAGGAAGAGCCCCAACAGCAGGCCGAGAAACGTCCGGTTCATGCTGGATGGATGGTGTCTTTGAGGTCCGGCGCGTGGCGGACCAGGCGGCGGATCTATCCCCGACGCCGCCGGGCCAGCTCCCGCCGCACCTCGTCCAGCCCGACCCCGCGGGACGCCAGCAGGACCATGGTGTGGAAGACCAGGTCCGCCGCCTCCTCGACCACGCGCTGGCGGGACTCCTGACGGCCGGCGCGGATGAGCTCCGCCGACTCCTCGGTTACTTTGGCGGCGATCGCCTCCTGTCCTGCGGCCAGCAGCGCTGCGGTGTACGACCCCGCGGGACGCTCTGCGGCCCGTGCGCCGATGACCGCGAACAGGGTATCGAAGATGTCGGCGGCCGGCGCCTCGCGCACGCCACCGTCCAGATCGCGGAAGAAACACGCGGGATGGCCGGTGTGGCAGGCCGGGCCCTGCTGGTCGACCACCAGGAGCAGCGCATCGCCGTCGCAGTCGATGCGGATCTCCCGGACGCGCTGCGTGTGACCGCTCTCTTCCCCCTTCCGCCACAGGCGGCCGCGAGACCGGCTCCAGTACCAGGCCTGGCCCGTGGCCACCGTCCGGGCCAGCGCCTCCCGGTTCATGTAGGCCAGCATCAGCACCCTCCCGGTCGTGGCCTCCTGGGCCACGACCGGGACCAGACCGCCGGCGTCGAAGTGGACCTCCCTCACGCCAGCCTCACCGGCACGCCGCACCCCCGCAGGTAGCGCTTGACCTCCGCAATGCGCAGCTCTCCCCGGTGGAAGACGCCCGCCGCCAGGGCCGCATCCGCCTGCCCATCGGTCAGCACCTCGTAGAAGTGGGCCGGCGTCCCGGCGCCGCCGGAGGCGACCACCGGGACCGGCACCGCCGCGCTCACGGTCCTGGTCAGCGCCAGGTCGTAGCCGTCCCGTGTCCCGTCCCGGTCGATGCTGGTGAGCAGGATCTCGCCCGCCCCGAGTTCGGCGGCACGGACGGCCCAGTCCTCGGCATCCAGGCCGGCGGGGATGCGCCCGCCGTGGGTGTAGACCTCCCAGCGCGGGCGCGAACCGTTCAAAGACGCCTTCGCGTCGATGGCCACGACGACGCACTGGCTGCCGAACCGCTCCGCGGCCTCCTGGATCAGCGCGGGCCGCCGCACGGCGGCGGTGTTCACCGCGACCTTGTCCGCCCCCGCCAGCAGCAGACGCCGAATGTCCTCCACCTCGCGGATTCCCCCGCCCACGGTCAGGGGGATCCGGAGCACCTCGGCCGTCCTGTGGACGACCTCGAGCATTGCGGCCCGGCCCTCGACCGACGCGGTGATGTCGAGAACGACGATCTCGTCCGCCCCGGCCCGATCGTAGGCCCGGGCCAGGGCAACCGGGTCGCCCGCGTCCCGCAGGCGGACGAAGCGGACGCCCTTGACCACCCGGCCGGCGGCCACATCCAGGCAGGGGATGATCCGTCTGGTCAGCATGCCGGCACGCCCCACCGCCCCAGGGCGCGGTCCAGATGGATGCGTTCCTCGTACAGCGCCCGTCCGACGATGACCCCCTCCACGCCGGTCCGGGCCACCGCCTCCAGGTCCTCTTCCGACGCCACGCCGCCGGCCGCAATGACCGGCGCGCCGGCCGTCGAGACGAAACGGCGGAGCGCCTCCACATCGGGCCCGGACAGCGCGCCGTCCCGGGCGATCTCCGTGTAGACGAAGCGCCGGATCCCCCGGGCCCGCAGGTGCGCGGCCAACGCCGCGGCGTCCGTGTCCGTCTGCCGCCGCCATCCCCGCAGGGCCACCTTCCCCTGCCGGACGTCGATCGAGACGGCGACCCGCTCGCCCAGGGCAGCGAGCCTCGGGGCGAGCCGGACGGCCGCCGTGCCGACCACGACGCGGGCGGCTCCGGCGGCGAAGGCGGCCTCGATGTCGTCCATCGTCCGGAACCCCCCGCCGGTCTGCACGCGGGCGCCGAGCCTGCAGATCTCCTGCAGCAGGTCGAGATGCACGGGCCGGCCGGCGAAGGCCCCGTCCAGATCGACCACATGGAGCCAGGGAGCGCCCGACGCCACCCACCGCCCGGCCCAGGCCACCGGGTCGTCGCCGTAGTCCAGGCGCCGAGAGGCGTCTCCCTGCACCAGCCGCACCGCGCGCCCCTTCCGGATGTCGATCGCCGGAATGACCAGCATCAGGAGCCGAACCCGGAGGCCGCCGCAACGCTGCGGAGCACGTTGCGGAGCAGCCGCTCGCCCGCGGCCCCGCTCTTCTCCGGGTGGAACTGCAGCCCGATCAGCCGCCCGCGCTGCACGATGGCGGGGACCTCCATGCCGTAGGACGTCACGGCCACGACGTCGGCGGCATCGCCGGGAATCGCCGCGTAGGAGTGGACGAAGTAGACGTGGGTGCCGGCGGCCACCCCGTCGACCAGGGGCGACGCACGGCGGATGAAGAGCTGGTTCCAGCCCATGTGGGGGACCTTCACGTTTCCGGGCAGGCGCCGGACGCTGCCCGGGAGCAGACCGAACCCGCGCACCTCTCCGCCTTCTTCACTCCCCTCGTACAGCAGCTGCATCCCCAGGCACACACCGACCAGCGGCGTCCCCAGCTCCACCTGCGTCCGGATCCACTCCGCGAGGCCCGTGGCGACAAGCCAGCGCATCGCCGCGGCGTACGCTCCGACGCCGGGGAGCACCAGGGCGGTGTACTCGCCCTTGGCCGGAGGGCGATCGATCAAGACCGCCTCGGCGCCCGCCGCCCGCAGCGCCCGCGAAATGCTCTGCAGGTTTCCGGCTTCGTAGTCGATAACGCCCACCCTCATCGCGTGGCTCCTCAGAGCACGCCCTTCGTCGAAGGAATGGCTCCGCCGACGATGCGTGTGGCCCGGTGGAGGACGACGCCGGTCCCCTTGAACGCCGCCTCGAGGATGTGGTGCGCGCTGCGCCCCGCGACCCGCACCAGGTGCAGCGTGATCGCGGCGTGTGCGGTGAAAGCGCGGAAGAACTCCTCCCCCAGATCGGCGGGGAAGGTCCCCAGCCGGACCGGTCCGAGGGCCAGGTCGTAGCGGAGGAAGGGGCGGCCGCTGACGTCCAGCGCAGCCAGCACCAGGGCGTCGTCCATGGGCGCATGCAGCGAGGCGAACCGCGCGATCCCCTCTCCCGTCCCCAGGGCCCGGCGGAGGGCCTGCCCCAGAACGATGCCCACGTCTTCCACCGTGTGGTGGGCGTCGACCTCGAGATCCCCCCGCCCCTCCACCTGCAGATCGAAGCGGCCGTGGCGTCCGAGCTGTTCCAGCATGTGATCGAAGAAGGGCACCCCCGTGCGGATGGAAACGTCGCCGCCGCCGTCGAGATCCAGGCGGATGCGGATCGAGGTCTCCGCCGTCTCGCGTTCCACCTCCGCCCGCCGCGTCACCGCAGATCCTCCAGGGCCCGGGCCAGCGCGCCCAGGAATCGATCGTTGTCCTCGGGGGTACCGATGGTGACCCGCAGACAGCGATCCAGCAGGGGCTGGCCGGAGACGTCGCGGACCAGCACGCCGTCCCCCAGCAGGCGCTCGAACACCATCGCTGCCGGCCACGGCGTCCGGAACAGGATGAAATTGGTCTCGGACGGAAACGGGACGACGTCCTCCAGCCGGCTCAGGGCCCGGGCCACGCGCTCCCGCTCGCGGACGATGAGCCGCACCCGCTCGGCCACCAGGTCGCCGCGTTCCAGCGCCGCCAGGGCCGCCTCCTGAGCAAAGAGGTTCACGGTGTACGGCGGCAGCGTCTTGCTCACCGCGGCGACGACCTCCTCGCGGGCGACGACCCACCCAATCCGCGCGCCGGCCAGGGCGAAGGCTTTGGAGAACGTACGCAGCACCACCAGGTGGGGGTAGCGGCCCAGGGCGGCGACGAGCGAATCACCCCCGAACTGCACATAGGCTTCGTCGACGACGACGGGCACCTGCGCCCCGTCCAGCACAGCCTCGAGGTCCCGGCGGGCAAACCGGTTGCCGGTGGGGTTGTTGGGCGAGGTGAGGTAGACCATCGCCGCCCCGGAGGCGGCGATCTCGCGGAGCACGGCCGGTGCGTCCAGCGAGAAATCCTCGCGCAACATCACCGGACGGGCTTCCGCCCCGCCCACCAGGACCAGCGTCCGCGACAGCGAGTACCCGGGTGCGGTGAGCACCACCGGCCGCCCGGTGGCGAAGGCCTGGATCACCGCCAGGATGGCTTCATTCGAACCGTTGGTCACGGCGATCATTTCGGGGGCGACCCCGGCCTCGCGCCCGAGCGCTTCCCGCAGCAGCCCGCCGTCGGCGGGAGGGTAGCGGTGCCAGGGACGCCGGGCCAGCCGGGCGAGGACGTCGGCCTTCATCTCGTCGGGCCAGTCCAGGGGGCTCTCGTTCTGGTTGAGCCTCACCGGCGCCTCCCGGATCAGGCGGTACGCCCCCAGCTGCTCGATCGCCCGGCGCGGCCGGATCATCGGTCGGTCACCGCCATAACGTGGGCGGGGAACCCCTCGTACGCCCCCAACGCCTCCACCACCGGGCGCACGGCGGCCAGCCCCCGCTCGTCGAGCGCCGCCACCGAGGAGGTTTTGAGGAAGCTCAGCACCGTGATCCCCGAACTGACCCGCGCGCTCCGTCCCGTCGGCAGCGCGGCGGGCACGCCGATGGCGTAGTTGCCGGCGGCGAAGGGGGTATGCTGCCCGAGCAGGATCTCTCCCGCGTGGACGATGCGCGCCAGGGTCTCCTCCGGGCGGCGCGTGGCGAGCAGGAGGTGTTCCGGGGCGTAGGCGTTCACGAAGGCGACGGCCTGGTCAAAGGAATCGGCCACGAGGATCCCCCCGTACCTGGAGAGGGCGGATTCGGCGAAGACGCGGCGGTCGTCGGGAAGGCGGCGCAGGTATTCGTCCACCAGCAGGGCCACCTCCCGGGCCAGCCTGTCGCTGTCCGTCAGGAGCAGCGCGGCGGAGTCGGTGCCGTGCTCCGCTTCGTTGATCAGATCCAGGGCCACCCGGCGCGGGTCGGCCGCGTCGTCGGCCAGCACCACCGCCTCGGTCGGGCCCAGCAGGGCGAGCGTGCGGAGGCCGTAGGCCTGCGCCTCCAGCTGCACCGCGGCGACGTAGGGATTTCCGGGGCCGGCCAGGGCGGTCACGGCCGGGATGGTCTCGGAGCCGAGAGCCAGCGCCGCCACGCCGGCGACACCGTTGCAGCGGAAGATCTCGCGGACCCCCAGGAGGTCGCAGGCCGCCAGCACGGCGGGATCCGCGCTGCCGTCGGCCCGCGGGGGGAGGACGACGCGGATCTCGGGGACGCCGGCGACCACGGCCGGCGTGAGGATGGTGACCGCGGTGGAGGGGAACCGGCCCTTGCCCGAAGGGATGTACACGCCCAGGCTGGCCAGGGGCGTGTACTTCACGCCCACCGTCACACCCGGCTCCATCTCCTGCAGCCAGTCCGCCGGACGCAGCCGTTCGTTGTACCGCCGCGCCCGGGCGATCGCCGCCTGCAAAGCGTCCAGCAGGCCCGCGGGAAGGAGGCCGTAGGCGGCGTCGATCTCGGCGTCGCTGACCCTGAGCCGGCTGCGGTCCATTGCCGCGCCGTCGAACCGCGCCGTGTAGTCCAGCAGCACCTGGTCTCCGCCGGACCGCACCGCCTCCAGCGCCTCCCGGGCCGCCCGCCGCACGGCCGGAGCGAAGACGGCCTCCCCCGCGCGTTCCAGGATCTGGCGCCGACGTTCGGCACTGAGGGCGGACAACCGGAGGATCTCCATCGACCGCTACCGCGCCGCCGGGCGCGTGAGCGCCTCGATCTGTTCGAACACCGGACGCAGGTGCGCGGCCCGCGTCCGCAGGCTGACGCGGTTGACGATCAGGCGGGCCGTGGAGCGGAAGACTTCGGCGGCTTCCACCAGCCCGTTCTCGCGCAGGGTGCGTCCGGTCATCACGAGGTCCATGATGCCGTCGGCCAGCCCGGCCCGCGGTGCGAGTTCGACGGACCCATGGACCGCGACGATTTCCACCGGACGTCGCTGGTGCGCGAAGAACTGCGTCGTGACCTGCGGGTACTTCGTCGCGATCCGCAGCAGCACGCCCGGCCGCCAGGCCGTCTCCAACCGGTCCTCCGGCAGGGCCACGACCCCCCGGCAGGCCCCGAAGCCCAGATCAAAGAGTTCGTACACGTGTCGTCCCTGCTCCAGCAGGACATCCTTGCCGACGATCCCGGCGTCGGCCGCCCCGTACTCGACGTAGGTGGGAATGTCCGCCGGCTTGACGATCACCAATCGGAAGCCGTTGCGACCGGGAACGACCAGGCTGCGTTCCGCGGGGAGGTCGTCCAGCACGTCCAGGCGGCGCAGGAGGGCCACCGCATCGTCGAAGAGGCGGCCCGTCGGGAGCGCCAGTGTCAGTGGGTCCACGACACCACCCCGGGCCGGCCCCGGACCTCGGCCACAAACTGTTCCCGGTCCAGCACCCGCGCGGTCGGTGCTTCCGCGTCTTCGATGCGCACGAGTCGCCCGTCCAGACGCACGGTTGCGGCCGCGCCGGGATGCGGCCGTGCGGAGATGACCACCGCTTTGCCTAAACTGCGGAGCTCGCGGGCGAGGGCGCAGCCGGCGGCCCGCGTCCGCTCGTCGATGAGGATCAGGAAGTCCGCCGGGGGCCGGAGGGGCGCGGGCGCGACGGCGAGCACGCGCTCCACTCCGATGGCGAACCCGGTGGCCGGACAGTCCACGCCGAAGCGGCCCACCAGCCGGTCGTAGCGCCCTCCCCCCAGCAGCGGATAGCCCGTCCCCGGCGCGTAGGCCTCAAAGACCGCGCCCGTGTAGTACGCGAAGTCCCGGACGAGGCTCAGGTCCACGGCCACCCGGCCCGGAGGCCCGTACGCCGCCACGGCTTCCAGGATGGTCACCAGACGCTCCAGCGCGGCGCGTCCGCGGGCCGTACGCGCGAAGGGCCGGGCCCGGGCCACGGCCTCCGGGCCGTGCAGATCGGGCAGCGTGCGCAACAGGAGGGCCACGGCGGGATCGGACGGCGTTTCCTCGATGCCGGCAAACTGCTTCCCGGCCAGCCGGAGGCGGAGGATCTCCCGCTCCTCCTCGGGCACCCCGGCCAGGACGTCGTCGAGGAACTCGAGATCGCCGACGTGGACCACCGGATCCGGGACCCCGGCCCGCGACAGGCTCTCCAGGGCCAGGGCAATGACCTCGGCGTCCGCGTCTGCTCCCGCCTCGCCCAGCAGCTCCACCCCGGCCTGGGTGAACTCCCGGAGACGCCCCCCGCCGGCGTCCTGCCCGTGGAAGACCGCGGCGACATAGCTGATCCGGAGGGGACGGACGCCTTCCGGGAGCAGGCGCGTCGCCGCCAGCCTGGCGATGGGCACGGTCATCTCGGGTCGCAGCACCAGCAGCTCGCCGCCGGCGCCGACGAGCTTGAGCAGACGATCCTGCACGCCGGGCCCGGCGCCGGCCAGAAAGGTCTCCAGGAACTCCAGGGTCGGCGTCCTGACCTCGCGATACCCCCACCGTCGGAACTCCTCGCGGAGATCCCGCAGCAGGGCGGCGCGGCGCTCGGCGTCGGCGGGGAGGAGGTCGCGCGTCCCCTCCGGGACCTGCCGCCATCGGGAAGAAGGCTGTCCCCAGTGCATCTCTTGTTTATCTGTTTATCAAGTTAAAGTGCTAGCGGGGGAAAACACCGTCCAGCGTACCAGAGGGACCACGGCACTGTCAACCCCCCGCATTGCCTCAGAATAAATCCAAGCGAGGCCGGGGCCGTTGCCTCATAGAAAATCTGAGGCAACTTCTCGCCACCTTTGGAGGTCCGACCGGCCCCATGACCCCTCTCGCCAAGCGCCAACTGGCCCAGGCCCTGCACCCCCACTACCGTACAGCCCGGCGAGCCGAGAAGACCCAGATCCTGACCGCTTTCGTCAAGGCCACCGGCTACCATCGGACGTACGCCATCACCCTCCTCCGCCACGGGCCACCCCGCCGCCCGGGCGAGCGCCGAGGGCGACGGGTCCGGTACGACCGTCCCGTCGTGGAGGCCCTCCACCGCCTCTGGGAGGCTTCCGGCTATCTGTGCAGCAAGCGCTTGCGCCCCTTTCTGGCGCCCTGGCTCGAGCCTGCGGCGGTGCGGCGAAGTGCACCTCCCCGGCGGTCGAAGCCGCGCTGCTGCGGATGAGTGCCGCCACCATCGACCGGAAGCTCGCCCCCTATCGACGGCAGCTCAAACCCCGAGGCCTCACGACCACCCGCCCGGGACGTCTGCTCAAGCC